>NZ_JBEPXO010000108.1:0-11255 GCF_041641895.1 Salinigranum sp.
GCGCCCTGCGTGAGCGTGGCGTCCCGTTCCAGGTGCGTGTCCGCCGCGCCGCCGCGTACGCGGTGGCAGACGACGGACTCACCCTGCGGGTCGGCTCGGCCGGGCCCGCGGACCTGACGCTCGCCGACCCCGAACGGACGCCAGCGGTGGCGTTCGAGGTCGCTCGAGCGCTCGGGACGGAGCCGGACCCGGCGCTGGCGCTCGCTGGCGTCGCGGCCGGGGAAGCGGACCCGGCGGCGTCGACGCTCGTCGACCGGGCGGGCCTCGACCGCTCACCCGGCGTCGGTCTCCCGGTCGCGGACCTCGCCGACGGCCTCGGACACACGACGCTCTTCCACGGGCCCGTCTCCGGCGGGGCCGACGCCGCGGGCGCGACGCTCGCGGAGTGGGACCTCCCCGCCGAACTCGACACGGACGCCCACCGACGAATCGCCTCGCTCGTCGCAGTCGAGACGACGACTGCACCCGGCGCGACGCCGCGTGCCGCCGAGGCCATCGCCCGCGCGCTCAACCCGCTCAGACTCGGCGAGCGCGCGCCGTTCGCGACGGTCGAGGGGTACGGCGACGTGCTCTCCGCAGTCGCCCGCGAGGATCCCGGGACGGGCGTCGCGCTCGCGCTGGGCCACGACGCGCGGACGGCCGCGCTGGAGGCGTGGCGCGCACACGCCGGATACGTCCACGCGAGCCTCCGTGAGTCCGAGACCGCACGGTACGGTGGCGTCTTCGTCGTCCGGCCGGCCGCCGCGGCCGGTGCCGGCGACGACGAGACCGCACGCCGACGGGCCGCCGGTCGACTCCGAACGGTCGCGCGACTGGCTCGCGACTTCCGGTCGCCGGAGCCGACAGTGCTCGTCGTCGGTGACGGAGTCGCGGCGGCAGCGACCCACGACGACACCGTCGACGTGGCGCGCGCGCTCTCGACTACGGTCGAGACCGGCGACGTCGACGGGGCGGCCCGCGAGGCGGACGCCCGGTTCGAAGCCGAGGCGGAAGCGTTCGAGGCAACGGCAAGGGGGGCGCTGTCGTGAGACGAGCGACCGTGCGGACGACGCACGCCACCCCCGAACACGCCGCCCTCGTCGCCGCCGCCGTCGAACCGGACAACACCGAGTCGATGGCGACACGCGCAGACGGGGCGACGGTGGCGACGACCATCGAACGCGACACCACCGGCGGCCTCCACTCGTCGGTCGACGACTACGTGGTGAACCTCACGGTGGCCGACCGACTCGTCGCCGGCGAGGGAGCCGCGACGGCGGGAGAGACGGACACGACGGCGAACGCATCGATAGCACAGACTGCCGACCACACAGACACGACACACGACACCCATGAGTGAACGATCAGTTTCGAGACAGAAGCGCGGCAAGCGCTGGTACACCATCCTCGCCCCCGAACAGTTCGACCGCGAGGAACTCGGCACCACCTTCGCCGACGAACCGGAGAAGGTAGAGGGACGAACCATCGACGTGACGCTCGGTGAGATCACCGGCGACTCCGGCGCCAACAACACCAAGCTCACGTTCAAGATTACGGAGGTGGCCTCCGACACGGCCTACACCGAGTTCGTCAAGCACGAACTCACCCGCGACTACCTGCGGAGCCTCGTGCGCCGCGGCGCGTCGAAGGTCGACGCCAACATCACCGTCCTGACGACGGACGACTACCGCGTCCAGCTGCAGCCGGCCGCCTTCACCACGAAGAAGGCCGACCGCAGCCAGGAGCAGGCCATCCGACGCGTCATGATCGACATCGTCGAGGAAGCCGCACGCGAGCGGACGTACGAACAGCTCGTCGACAGCGTCGTCGAGGGGCGTCTCTCCTCGGCCATCTACGGCGAGGCGAAGACCATCTACCCGCTCCGGCGGGTGGAGGTCCAGAAGCTCACCCTCGAAGCCCGTCCCGCAGAGGTCGAGGCCGAAGAGGAAGCCGCCGTCGACGTCGACGCCGACGAGGTGGCCGACGAGGTGGCCGCCGACGCCGACGAGGCCTGAAGCGGACGCGAACACGACACCGAGTTTTTCGCCGCGACGCGTGGGACGCCGAAGCGAGCGTGACGGAGCGTCGCCGACGGGCTGGACGCGGATGTATCAACTGCCAGCCGTACATATCAGGCTAGGTTATCCGAGAGAGGGTCGCGGAACTACTCCTCGACGACGACCGACCCGACCATCCCGCCCGGTTCGTGGGGCAGACAGACGTAGTCGTACCGGCCGGGGACCTCGAACGTGTACCGGAAGGACTCGCCGGAGTCGATTTTCCCCCCCAGGCGCTCCCGCCAGGCGTCGCGCGCTGTCGACTCGCTGTCGAAGCCGCCGCTGGCGAAGTAGTCGGCCTCCTCGGGGATGGCGTTCTCGTACGCCGTGACGGTGTGTCCGCGGGCGCTGGTGTTGTGCCAGACGACCTCCTCGCCGACCTGCACCGTGAGCTGGGGCGGGGTGAACGCGGCCGCGGTCATGCCGACGTCGAACTCCCCGCCACCGCCGCCGGTGACGAGCGCGGTACAGCCAGCGAGCGACGAGACGCCGACCGCACCGAGGGCGCCGAGTAACCGCCGCCGCGACGTCGCGTCGGTGAGACGGCTCATACCCGAACCTGAGGACCGAGCGCGTAAATGTCGCGTGGTTCTGCCCCCGGCGTCACGGGCCGGCAGCCGGGCGACGACGAGCCGGGAGAAGCACCGACGGCGTGGCGAGAGCGGATGTAAAGACGTAAAACCGCCCTCGTTCACGCGAGAGGTATGAAGCCGCGGTTCGTCGGCCGACTCGGGCTCGCGGACGCCGTGACTGTCGGGAACGCCGGGCTGGGATTCCTCGCGGCAGTCGCGGCGACGGTCGACGCCACGCTCGCGGCGCGACTCATCCTGCTCGCGGCCATCGCCGACGCCATCGACGGCGTCGTCGCCCGCAAGGTCGGGTCGACGGCCGCGGGCCCCTACCTCGACTCGCTGGCCGACGTCGCCTCGTTCGGCGTCGCCCCGGCGCTGCTCGTCGCCGTCGTCGTCCGCGAGGCGTGGGGCGGAGCGCCGGTGCGTGTCGGCGTCGGCCTCGCCGTGGCCGCCGGCTTCGTCGTGATGGCGGTGGTGCGACTGGGTCTCTACACGGCGTACGACACCGACGCGAGCGAAACGAAGGGGGTCCAGACGACGCTGGCCGCGACGCTCGTCGCCGCGAGCGTCCTCGCGGGGTTCGCCGCGCCCACGACGCTGGTCGCGCTCACGTTCGTGCTGGCCGCGCTGATGGTGACCACGATTACCTACCCCGACCTCCATGCACAGGACGCGCTCGTGATGGGCGTCGTCCAGTTCGCCGCCATCGTCGCCCCCGGGTGGTACGGCCGCGGGTTCGCGTTCGCGCTGCTCTTCTTGGCGCTCGGCTACCTCGTCCTGGGACCGGTCTTCTACTGGCGCGACGGGCTCTGACGCCGGCTCGGTGCCCGCTCGTCGTCACATCCCCATGTCCGCGGCGTCGTCGGGGACCGGGAGCGACCGGGGGTCGACACCGAGGAGTTCGCCGGCGTGGTCGAGCGCCATGTCGAACCCGTAGTAGCGTTCGAGTTCGTCGCCGTCCGCGGTCGGTCTGACCTTCAGCATCGCGTACCCCTCGCGATTCTGGGCGATGGCCGCGGTCCGGCCGTCGCCGTCGAACTCGAGCACGCGCTCCGTGTCCGTCTCGTAGTACCGGGCGGTCACGCCGTTCTCGTCCGCGGTAGTGCCACTCATGCCCGTGGCTTGGCCTCGCTCTACCCAAACCTGTCGGTTCCACGGGGCGCTCGCGTGCCCGGGTTCGTCGAGACGCCCGTGGCCGGCGGACGTAGAGTTATATGTTCACCGGCGGTGGCCTCACGTATGCCACAGTCAGAACCGAGAGTCGCGCTGGGCGATCCAGTCCTCGACGAGATGCTGGGGGGTGGCGTCCCCGAGAGCCGTGCGGTGCTCGTCACCGGTGGTCCCGGGACCGGCAAGAGCACCCTCGCCATGCAGTTCCTGCAGACGGGGCTCGACGCCGACGAGGACTGTCTCTACGTCAGCACCGAGCAGACGCTCGAGGAGTGCCGGGACGCGTTCGCGCCGTTCGACTTCGACGTCGACCACGACCGACTCACGTTCGTCTCCATCCACGCCACGCCGGGGCGGACCGTCGAGGGGGAAGAGGAACTCACCCTCCAGTCGCTCGACGAGCAGGAGGTGCTCGGCCCGGGGTTCGACGCCCCGTTCACCGGCGAGTACATACGCCAGTATCTCGAGCGGTACGTCCCCTGTGACCGCGTTGTCTTCGACAGCACCTCCGGCCTGTCGGCCATCTCCAGCGACGAGAACCGCTACCGCCGGACCGTCCTGGACCTCATCCGCTTCTTCTGTGACGACGCCGAGGCGACGGCGCTGCTCACCGCCGAGGCGCATGGGAGCGACTCGCTCACCGGGAGCGACCTCCTCCGCTTCACCAGCCACGGCGTCGTCGAACTGTCGCGGCGGTCGGTCCGCTCGGACACCCACCGGTTCCTCGAGGTGACGAAGATGCGCGGGGTCGACCACGACCACCGGACGATGGAGATGGAGATCACACCGGAGGGGGTCCGCGTCGGCCCGTTCCGGCGGTCACAGCCGCCGGCGCTCAAAGACCACCGTCACACCCCCGTCGGCATCCCCGGCCTCGACGCGCTCTGCGGCGGCGGCCTCGTCCGTGGTGCGGGCGTGCTCCTCCAGCACGACGGCCGGGCGAACCTCGGAGCGCTCTTCTCGGTCCTGCTCTCGCACGCGTTCGAGACGGACCACACGGTGACGCTCCTGCCGACGATTTCGCTCCGGCAGTCGCGCGTCGAGTCGCTCTTGGAGGGTCACGGCCTCGCGCTCGACGAGCTCCTCGCCGAGGACCGCCTCTTCGTCATCGACCTCATCGGCGCGTGGGACCAGTCCGTGCCGAACGTCTACGGCTCACCCGACAGCGGGGCCGAACTGACCGACCTCATCTCCGACCTCGACAACCGGACCGACCGCGACCGGTTCCACGTCGTCAACGCCGACGCCGTGACCCACGCGTTCGGCGACGACGAGGCCCGGCAGGTTCGCTACTTCGAGGAGGCACAGCTGGTCGAGGACGACGACACGCTGCTGCACGTGTCGAACCCCGACACCGTCGGCGACCGTATCGGCGCCTTCTACCGGGACGCCGCCGACCAGGTGCTCGACGTCCGCATGGAGGACGGCGGCCTCCAGTACGTCACGCTCGCGAAGTCACCGTGTGGGTTCGTCGGAACGACGTCGCTCGTGGAGTACGTCGAAGAACCCCCGTACATCCGCGTGCAGTACCCTCCGCAGACGCGGGAGAACCCCTACGCCTGCGAGTGACCGCTCGCCCGTCCACGACGACGGGGACGGGGATGGGGAGGCCGTTCAGGAGTCCAGCACCTGGTCGCCGATGGTGTTCCGGAGAATCTCCGAGGTGCCCTCGTAGATCTCGTTGAGCTTCGCGTCGCGGTAGAACCGCTCGACGGGGAAGTCCTTCGTGTAGCCGTAGCCGCCGTGAATCTGGATGGCCTCGTTCGCCACCTCTCTCGACACCTCCGACGCGTACAGTTTCGCCTGCGCGGCCTCCTTGATGTACGACTCGCCGCGAATCTTCCGGTCCGCGGCCTGGTGCATCAGGAGCTTCGCCGCCTGCACCTTCGTGTCCATGTCCGCGAGCTTGTGCTTGATGGACTGGAACTCGCCGATGGGCTGGCCGAACTGCTCGCGGTCGTTCGCGTACTGCTTCGCCTCGTCGAGTGCCGCGCGAGCGATGCCGACGCCGCGCGCCGCGATGGTGATGCGACCGCCGTTGAGCGTCTTCAGCGCCTGGACGAACCCCTCGCCCTCCTCGCCGATGAGACGGTCCGCGGGGATGCGCATGTCGTCGAACCGCAGTTCCGCCGTGGGACAGCCCTTGTCGCCGAGTTTGTGCTCGGTGCCCTCGACGTGGAAGCCCGCGTCCTCCTTCGGGCGGACCACGAACGAGGAGATGCCCCGGCTCCCCGCCTCCTCGTCGGTCTTGGCGAACACCGTCACCGTGTCGGCGACCGACCCGTTCGAAATCCACAGCTTCGAGCCGTCGACGACGTACTCGTCGCCCTCCTTCCGGGCGACCGTCTCCATCGCGGGCACGTCGGAGCCGGCACCGGCCTCCGAGAGCGCGAACGCGCCGATTTCGTCGCCGAGGTTCAGCGGTTCGAGGTACGCCGTCTTCTGTGCCTCGCTCCCGAACTCGTAGAGCATGTTCCCCGCGAGCGAGGTGTGTGCGGCGACGACCGTCCCCAGGCCGCCGCTCCCGCGCGATATCTCCTCGAGCCCGATGGCGTACGAGTGGTAGTCGAGGCCGGCACCGCCGTACTCCTCGGGGAATGGCATCCCCATGAGGCCGAGTTCGGCCATCTCGTTCATCAGGTCCCACGGGAACTCGTCGGTCTCGTCGATCTCCGCGGCGCGCGGCACGATCTCCTCGTCGACGAACTCCGCGACCATGTCTCGGATCTGTCGTTGCTCGGTAGTGAGAGCGAAGTCCATGTCCGGGCTTCGAAGCTCTGTGGCTTGAATGTTGGCGCGGGCGAGGGGTGACTCGACGCTCACGGCGACGCCGTCTCGACGCCAGGGCGTGCCGGCCACCGAGACGCGTCGACCGATGTCCAACGAACTTTTTATGCCCCCATGCCTACATCCCGCTATCTCGAATGTCTAGACACGTAGACCGTCCGCCGGGAGTCGACGCCGACCTGGAGTGGTGTCACGAGGCGGTCCAGGGCGTCTCGCGTACGTTCGCCCTGACCGTCGACGTCCTCGAAGAGCCAATGGCGTCGTACATCTGTGTCGGCTATCTCGTCTGTCGTATCGCCGACACCGTAGAGGACGCCGACGACATCCCACCCGAAGAGCAGGCTCGCCTCCTCCGCCTCTACGACGCGGCGCTCGACCCCGACGACGACACCACCATCGAGGCGTTCGTCGAGAACGTCGAACCGTACCTCCCGCCCGAGGAGACCCGCTCGGACGACTGGAGCGTCGTCGCGCAGGCCCCGCGAGTGGTCGACACCTTCGAGGGGCTGCCGCACGACGTCCGGGAGGCGGTCACGCCGCCCGCGCGCGAACTCGTGCAGGGCATGGCGATGTTCGTCGAACGCTACGCCGAGAAGGGCGGCCTCCGCATCCAGTCCCGCGAGGAACTCGAGGAGTACTGCTACTACGCCGCCGGCACGGTGGGCAACCTCATCACGAACCTCGTCACCCGCGGCGACATCGCGTCCGAGCGCCGCGCGAAACTGTACGAGACGGCCGAGGAGTTCGGCCTCCTCCTCCAACTCGTGAACATCGCGAAGGACGTCCGCGACGACTACGAGGAGGAGAACAACGTCTACCTCCCCGCGGAGTGGCTCGAAGAGGAGGGAATCCCGCAGGACGCCGTCCTCGAACCGGACAACGCCCCGGGGACCGCCGCGGTGGTCGAGCGCACCGCCGACCACGCCACGGGCTACCTCGACGACGCGCAGACGTACCTCGAGACGGTCCCGCTCACCGACGGCAACACGCTCGCGGCGTGGGCCATCCCGTTCCTCCTCGCCGTGGGTACCCTCCGCGAACTGCTCTCCCGTCCCGAGGACGCCGTCTCCTCGACCGGCGTGAAGATCTCCAGACAGGAGGTGTTCGCCGTCGTCGGCGCGATGACGAGCAACGCCGGCAGGGAGTCGCTCGCCGAGCTGAAAGAGCTCATCTACCGCCAGCCGTACCACGTCGCCCGGACCAGCGCCGACTGAGGACGACCCCGAACTCGTGGCCGTGCCCGCGGGTCAGTCCGGGTCGGCCGCGTCCGCGTCGAGCCGGAACTCGAAGCGCGCACCGCCCTCGGCGGCGTCGACTGCCCTGACCGTCCAGCCGTGCGCCATCGCGACGTCGCGGACGATACCGAGACCGAGTCCCGTCCCTCCTTCGCTCGTCGAGTAGCCGTCGTCGAAGACGTCCCCCGCAGCGGGCACCAGCGAGAACCCACGGCCGTCGTCCGCCACGAAGAAGCCGTCGGGATCCGCGAGCGGGCCGACGCGGACGGTCACGCCGGTGTCGCGCTCTGCGTCCGGCGACCCGTGCTCCACGCTGTCCTCACGAGCCTGCGAGTGGGGGTCTGTCGAACCATGTTCGACCGAGTTCCGGAAGAGGTTCTCGAACAGCTGGTGGAGTTTGCTCTCGTTGGCCTCGACCGTGTGGTCGGCGTCGACGTCGACGCACAGCGCCGCGTCCGCGGTTTCGACGTGGTCCCAGGCCTCCTGCGCGGCGCGAGCGAGCGAGACGGTGGTCGTCTCGTCGGCCGCCTCGTGTGAGTCGGGCGCGGTGAGGACGTCGTCGATGAGCGCCGACATGCGCTCGTGTGCCCGGCGGGCGGCGTCGAGGTGTTGGGGGTTCGAGTCCATGCCGAACAGCCGGAGTCGACCCGTCGCGACGCTGAGCGGGCCGCGAAGGTCGTGCGACAGCACCTCGGTGAGTCGGTCGAGCCGCTCGTTCTGCTCGCGAAGCTGCCGCTCGTGCTGTTTCTGCTCGGTGACGTCGAGCGCCGCGGCGGTGAGGCCGACGAGGGTGCCCGTCTCGTCTCTGAGAGGTTCGACCGTCAGGTCGTACGTCACCTCCCCGCTGGGGACGTCGTACGTCACCTCCTCGCGGACCCCCTCGCCGGTCTCGAGGACCGTCCGCTTGGGGGTCATGACGACCTCGGCGGCCTCCGGCGGGAGCAAGTCGTCGTCGCGCTTCCCGAGGACCGCGCTCTCGTCGAAGTCCTCGTGGGAGTTACCGATCCACGTGTACCGGAGGTCGGTGTCCAGCCTGAACGCGACGAGCGGAGAGTTCTGGAGCGCGGTCCGGAACTGCTCCGTCTCGGTCCGGAGCTCCCGTTCGAGACGGCGCTGCTCCGAGACGTCGTCGACGACCATCGTCACGCCCGCCGGCGACGGTGAGACGTCGTACTCGACCCAGCCGGCCTCCAGGTCACCGACGGGCCGCGACTCGCGGACGACCCTGCCGTCGCCGGCGAGCGCCGACTCGAGCGCGTCGACGAGCCCCCCGCTGAGTGTATCCACGTCCCGGGCGTCCCGTCCGACGACGGACGACGGAGGGAGGCTGAGAAACGTCCCGGCGGCGTCATTGAGATAGCTGAACCGGAGGCGCTCGTCGAAGACGACGACACCGGCGTCGACGCCCCCGAGTGCGTCGTCGAGCGTGGGGACCGGAGTCGACCGTTCCGTGCCGGCGGTGTCCGGCGACGGGGCCCACCAGACGGGGGTGTCCGCACCGACGACCTTCGTCTCCAGTCGGCCCTGGTCGACGAGGCGCGAGAGGAACGAAGCGGCCACGGACCGGTCGACGTCGAGGCGGTCGACCACCTCGGACACGGTGTACGGCACGGACGACTCCTCGAACAGCGAGAGCAGTCGCTCACGCACGTCGGGAGGGGAGTCGTCTACCATCTGAACGTCCGGAACGCTTCGACAGCACGCTGTATCAACCTTTTCCTGGCGAGAGCCGTCCGTCTCACGTCACCACGGCGAAGACGAAGAGGAAGCCGAAGTACAGGAGCACCAGGAGACCGAGCGCGACGATGCGGAACCGCCGCAGCGACGCTCGCTCCTCCGCGTAGGCCGCCTCGAACGCCTCGCGCTCCTCGTCCGTCAGGACGCCGTCGTGGGCGAGTCCGTGGTGGAGCGTGAGGTACGACTCCCGGGCGAACGGTCGCTCACAGTAGTCGCAGCGGTGTGTCGGCGCGCCGTCGGGGACGGCCGTCTCGACGTCGGTCCGTTGCGCACCGCCGACGGTGGCCGGCGCGGACGAGTCGGTGCTCGGTTCGACGGGCGAGTCCGCATCGGACGACGGGGGTGGGGTGTTCGGTGACATCTGTCTCACTCACGCGGAGAGGAACGGGGGGGCGACGAACGGTTCGGCGACGACCCAGAGGCTCACCATCGTGTACGCGATCATGACCGCGGTGACGCCGTACTGGCTCCGGACGGCCTGGAGTCGACTCGGGAAGAGGTCGTACGCGGTGGCGTGGGCGACCCAGACGGCGACGAGGTGGCCCAGGAGGACGAACCCGAGGTCGAGCGCGGTGAACCAGTTCGGGACGACGAGGACGGTGGGGTTCGCCGGCGGCGACAGCGGCGCGGCGACCACCTCGAGGAACGTCGGCGCGAGCGTGAGGACGGTGCCGAGGTTGTGCGCGAGGTGGTAGCCGGCCGCGATGGGCAGCAGGGCGGGGGCGAACCGTCGGGCGAGTTCCGTCCGGGTGAGGTAGGTGTCGGAGGTCCGTCTGGCGGCGGCAGTCGCGAGGCGGTACGCGAGGAGGAACACCCCGAACCCGACCAGGTACGCGCCGAGGTAGACCGCGAGCGGGGGGAGTCCGACCCCGACGACGGCGCGGGCGACGTCCGCCCAGAGGCCGGTTGCGATGAGGCCGTCGTAGGTCGTCACGAACAGGATGGCGACGACGAACGCCACCTCGTCGCGTCCGGTGACGAGTCGCGTCTCCGAGAGGGCCGACCCGGGCAGTCGGAGGCGCAGGCCCCCGTCGGTGCGTTCGACGGGGGCGACGCGTCCGTAGTACGCGAGCGCCCGCGAGACGGGGTCGGCGGTCGAGAACCACCGGTCGGGGGAGAAGACGACACAGCCGGCGAGCGTGACGACGGTGTAGGCGACCACGACAGTCGCCAGCAGGCGCGGGTCCTCCGCGAGCGGCGAGGTGACCTCGAGCCACACCAGGGCGAGCAACCCGGCGACACTCGGCCACGTGCCGAGGCGCTCGGGGTACGGCCGGTCGAGCGACGGGAGCACCGAGGCGACGGTCCGGAACGGGTTGACGCTCGGCCACGTGTTGCCCACGAGGTACGTCGAGGCGACGTACGCGCCCCACCAGCCGACCCAGACGACGAGGATGGCGAGGTTCCGTGTCGGGGTGTCCGGCCCGACGAAGCCGAGGACGACGACGGCGACGAGGGAGACGACGCCGACCACCTGGCCCACCCGGGAGAGGAGACGCGAGGGTGCGGGGAGCGCCCGGCGCCACGCGTGGATGCTCGCGATGAACAGCCGGTCGGTGACGAAGCTCGCCAGCAGGAACGACGCGCCGACGACGCCCCCGCCGGTGAGCAGGAACAGCCAGGTGGGGACAGCGAGCGACTCGCGCGCGGCCCCGCGGACAGCGCCTCCGTGTGCGGCCGCCACGCCCGTCGCCACGACCAGCGCCGCGAGCGCGGCC
>NZ_JBEPXO010000109.1:0-11173 GCF_041641895.1 Salinigranum sp.
CCTCGTGTACCTCGCCGCGCTGGCCGTCTCGCCCGACCTGCTGCTCGCGTTCGAGTACGTCCCGGGCTTCCTCGCCATCGCACTCCTCGGCGGCGGCCGGCCGAGCGCCGACCAGGTCATCGCGCGCATGGCCGCCGACGAACGGACGCTCTACTCGCGAATCGACCCCTTCTACCGCCGGGTGGCCGTCCCGTTCGTCGAGCGCGTCGACGGCTTCAGACAGTACGTCCCGGTCGTCCTCCGTGCGGGCATGGGCGTGGCGTTCGTCTACCTCGGCGTGGTCCAGAAGCTCGCGAACCCCGGCGACTCGCTGGCGGTCGTCGCCAAGTACGACCTGACCGCGGTAGTGCCGGTCGACCCGGCGCTGTGGGTCGTCGGTGCCGGCCTCGTCGAGGCCGCGGTGGGCGTGGCGCTACTCGCCGGGCTCTTCACCCGGTTCTTCTCGGGCGTCGCGTTCCTCCTCCTGACGACGACGCTGTTCGGGTTGCCCGACGACCCAGTCGTCGCCCACATCTCGGTGTTCGGGCTCGTGAGCGCCCTCCTGGTGACGGGCGCCGGCCCGTTCTCGTTCGACGCGTGGGCCGCACGGGAGGTGCCGGACGCGGTTCCCGACCCGCTGGACGAGTCGCCCCGGGCCGCCGACTGACCGGGGGGCGGACGAGGACGGAACGTTTTCCCTCGGACGCGTCGACACTAGAGCTATGACCACGCGCCAGTTCGGCGACATCACGCTCGAACAGGTCGACGAGTACGTCTGGGAGCTCCCGCGAGAGGGGGAGATGCGGGTGCCGGCCCGGGTCTTCGCGAGCGAGGAACTCCTCGAACAGATCGGCGACGACAAGACGCTCCAGCAGTTGCGGAACGCGACGCACCTCCCCGGCATCGCGAACTACGCGGTCTGTATGCCCGACGGCCACCAGGGGTACGGCTTCCCCGTCGGCGGCGTCGGCGCGACAGACGTCGAGACCGGCTGTATCTCGCCCGGGTCGGTCGGGTACGACATCAACTGCGGCGTCCGCATGGTGAAGACGAACCTCACCTACGAAGACGTCCAGGGGCGCGAGCAGGAACTCGTCGACGCCCTGTTCGAGGCCGTCCCCTCCGGACTGGGCGGCGGTGGCGTCGTCGAGACGTCGAAAGAGCAGGTGGAGCAGATCCTCGAACGCGGCGTCGACTGGGCGCTCGAACACGGGTACGCCGTCCGGGAGGACCTGACCCACTGTGAGGACGAGGGCCTTAGGCCAGAAGCCGACGCCTCGGCGGTGTCGCAGAAGGCCAAGGACCGGGGCAAGAACCAGGTCGGGTCGCTCGGCTCCGGCAACCACTTCCTCGAGGTACAGCGCGTCACCGACGTCTTCCGGGCCGACGTCGCCGACGCGTACGGTCTCGCGGAGGACCGAATCGTCGTCCTCATCCACTGTGGCTCCCGCGGGCTGGGCCACCAGACCTGCACCGACTACCTCCGGCGTATCGAACAGGAGCACGCTGACCTCCTGGCGGAGTTGCCCGACAAGGAACTCGCCGCCGCGCCCGCGGGGTCGGAACTCGCCGAGGAGTACTACCGCGCGATGTGTGCCTGCATCAACTTCGCGTGGGTCAACCGCCAGCTCATCACCCACCGCACCCGCGAGGTGTTCGCCGACGTGTTCGGGACCGACTGGGAGGACCTCGGGATGGACCTGCTGTACGACGTCGCGCACAACATCGCGAAGAAGGAGGTGCACGAAGTCGCCGTCGACGCCGACGGCCGACCGACCGCCTACGACGAGGGCGTGGACACCGAAGCGCGCGAACTGTACGTCCACCGGAAGGGGGCGACGCGCGCGTTCCCCGCGGGCCGCCAGGAGGTCCCGCCCGCGTACCGCGACGTCGGCCAGCCCGTCATCATCCCGGGGAGCATGGGCGCGGGGTCGTACGTGCTCCGCGGGGGCGAGGAGTCGCTCGCCCGCTCGTTCGGGTCGACCGCCCACGGTGCGGGGCGACTGATGAGCCGGACGCAGGCGAAGAAGGAGTTCTGGGGTGGCGACGTCCAGTCCGAACTCCGCGAGGGGAACCAGATATACGTGAAGGCGCAGTCGGGCGCCACCGTGGCCGAGGAGGCACCGGGCGTCTACAAGGACGTCGACGAAGTGGTCCGCGTCTCGGACGAACTGGGCATCGGCGAGACGGTGGTACGTACCTTCCCGGTGTGCAACATCAAGGGCTAACGTCGCTCAAGAGAGCCACGCCCGTTACAATCGACTGGGAACGGGCGGCGCCCACTTTTTTCAGGCGCCGCAATGTCCACCTGCGGGAGCGGTGCCGTCCCGTCGGCACGGGGTTGCCACGGCCCTTGGGGGGCAGGCAGGGCGGTGCTGTTCCCCACGCGACCCATCTCCGGGTCTCGCGACACTGTCGTCACGGTCTCACCGGTTCGCTTTCGCGATTCGACTCCGGCGGTCACCCCGTCGGCCCAGACGGTCCGCGCGGTCCCCCTGGCCCGCGCGGGCCGCGTTCGTCGCGCAGTTCGACGCGTTCGGGAGGCCGACGCGGGTCCATCTCCTCTCCGTTCTCGTATCTGACGAAGCTCAGATAGAACGGTTCGCCACAGCCCGTCTCCCCCTCGGCGAGCGTCTCGTCACCGCAGACGAACCGGACGCCCTCGCTCTCCTCGTACGCCTCGTCGGGAGCCGCGTACGTCCATCCCTCGAACGGGTACGGCGTGACGGCCTTGTCTGCCAGGTACGCGTCCCGCTCCAGTTCGGCGAGCGCACCGCAGTGCGGACAGTAGTAGGTGACCGTGACGGTCACGTCCTCGTCGGTCATCGCCCGTTCTAGCGGGTCGAGTGGCATAAGCGGTGCGCGCCGGGCGAGCGTCAACAGCCGTCGGTCGTCACCGTCGGCGGCGACGGCGCGACGAACTTGTCGACGACAGTCGTCTCGCCGTTCTGCCCCCGGACGACGATGCGGTAGGTGTCGCCGGTGTCGCAGATCTGCTGCAGGGCACCGTCGCTCCCGACGCCGTCGAGGTGGACCTCGTCGCCCGGTTCGACGACCGACTTCGGGTCGGTAGTCCAGACGTCGTCCCACGTGATCCGCGTGCCGGTGTGGTCGACGACGAGCACGCGCTCCTGCGCGATGGCTTCGCCGCCGGTGAACGTGACGACGACGTACGCGCCGTTCCCGCCGTTGCCGTCGCCGTCTGCGACCCACTCGGTGTCGAACGCGACCGGATGCTCGGCCGCACCGAGTCGCGACTCGAACCCCATCGCGAGCGCGCCGACGATGGCGGCGACGACGACGGTAATCGCCGTGAGGAGGACGACGCCGACGACGGGGGAGACGGCGCGGGTCGGACGGGTCGTGCTGGCGGAGCGCATCACGTCACCGGGTGATCGGGCCGGTCCGTGGTAAGCGCCCGCCCCCAAGTATCGAATCTGACACCGAACTACGCGAGGCGTTCGTCGAGGAACTCCCGCACGGCGGCGTTGAACGCCGCGGGTCGTTCGAGCATCGCCAGATGGGCCGCGCCGGGAATCTCGACGGCGGTGCAGTCCGGGAGGTTCTCCGCGAGATACTCGTGGTACCACGGCGGAGTCAACTGGTCGTGTTCGCCCACGATAGCGACGCTCGGCAGGGAGAGTTCGTCGAGTCGGTCGCGGACGTCGAACGTGTGGCAGGTCCGGAAGTCGCGGTAGGTGACAGCTTGCCCGGCGTCGTACATCACCTCGGTCGACGCCTCGACGAACTCGTCCGTCGGGTCGTGAAAGAGTCGGTCGGAGTCGTGGAGGAACTCGACGGCGCGGTCGAAGTCGTCGTCGAGCCACGCGAGGAGGTCGTCGAGGACGGCGAGACGTGCGCCGGTCCCCGTCAGGACGAGGCCGTCCAGGTCCAGGTCACGTTCGAGTGCCGTGGTGAGCGCGACGGCGCCCCCGAGGGAGTTGCCGACGAGGACCCGAGCCCCCACCGCGCGCGCGACGGCGACCACGTCGTCGACGTACGCCGAGAGGGCCTCGTACCCCGGGTCGGCGTCGACGTCGTCGCTCTCGCCGTGTCCACTCAGGTCGAGTGCAGTCACCGACGTCGTGTCCGCGAGTCGGAACTGTGCGCGCCACGCCGCGTGCGACCCGCCGCTCCCGTGGATGCAGAGGAGGCCCGGGACGTCCCCGTCTGCGTCTCCGCGAGTCCGGTAGGCCGTGGTCCGCCCGTGGTGTGTTGTCTGCTCCATAGGGAGACTCCGACAGGGAGTGAAATAAAGCCCCGTCCGTCGGCCGTCCGGACCGGCCACGAGACGGAACCGCAAAACGAGTTCTCAGAGGCGTTCGGACGCCGTCGGTCGATTAGTGAGCAAAAGATTCATATAGGTAGAAAGCTAACTTGGAGTTAGTTGATATCATGAGTACCCAACAGTTCGCCGGTGCCAACGACCGGTTCCTCCGCCGTTACGAGTACGACGATAGCTGGGTCGTCGCCGCCGACCTGGGCGTCGACGACGACGCCATCGACGTCGACGTCGTCGGGACGACGGCCATCGTCGTTGTCGACACCGGCGACGGGGTCGCCGAGACGGAGTTCGAACTCCCCGGCACCGACGCCGACGTCGCCGTACAGAACGGTATCCTGACCATCACGGTCGCGAAGTGACCGACGCGTCGAAGCGCGACCGCTCCGAACCCTTCACAGACACACGACACACCGTATGAAACTCATCGTTCGACCGCTGAAACAGAAGGACGCAGGGCGTGGACTCGCCGCCATCGACCGACAGGCCGCCGAAGAACTCGGCCTCGAGGGTGGCGACTTCATCCGCCTCAAGGGACAGAACGGCTCGACCATCGCCCGGGTGTGGCCCGGCTACCCCGAGGACCGTGGTACAGGGGTCATCCGCATCGACGGTCGACTCCGCCAGCAGGCCAACGTCGGCATCGACGACCGCGTCGAGGTGGAGAAGGCCGACGTCAAGCCCGCCTCCCGGGTGACGGTCGCCCTCCCACAGAACCTCCGTATCGGCGGGAACATCGGAACTTACATTCGTGACAAGCTCGCCGGCCAGCCCGTGACGAAGGGCCAGACCGTCCAGCTCCCGCTGGGCTTCGGCTTCATGGCCTCGTCGAACCAGACCGTACCCCTCAGAGTCGCGTCGACCCAGCCCTCCGGCACCGTCGTCGTCAACGACTCGACCGAGGTGCAGATTTCGCAGAAGCCCGCCGAGCAGATCAAAGAGACCTCCACGGGGAGCGACGGCGGCCCCAGCATCACCTACGAGGACATCGGTGGGCTGGACCGCGAACTCGAACAGGTCCGCGAGATGATCGAACTGCCGATGCGCCACCCCGAGCTGTTCTCGCGGCTCGGTATCGACCCGCCGAAGGGTGTCCTCCTGCACGGCCCGCCGGGCACGGGGAAGACCCTCATCGCCAAGGCGGTGGCGAACGAGATAGACGCCTCCTTCCACACCATCTCGGGCCCCGAGATCATGTCGAAGTACTACGGGGAGTCCGAGGAGCAACTCAGAGAGATCTTCGAGGAGGCCGAGGAGGAGGCCCCGGCCATCGTCTTCATGGACGAACTCGACTCTATCGCGCCCAAGCGCGAGGAGACGAGCGGTGACGTGGAACGCCGCGTCGTCGCACAGCTCCTCTCGCTGATGGACGGTCTCGAGTCCCGGGGCCAGGTCGTCGTCATCGGCGCGACCAATCGAGTGGACGCCATCGACCCCGCGCTCCGGCGCGGCGGTCGGTTCGACCGCGAGATCGAAATCGGCGTCCCCGACCGCGACGGCCGCAAGGAGATCCTGCAGGTCCACACCCGGAACATGCCGCTCTCCGAGGACGTGGACCTCGACGAGTTCGCCGACAACACCCACGGCTTCGTCGGCGCGGACCTCGAGTCGCTGGCGAAGGAGTCGGCGATGAACGCGCTTCGACGGATCCGGCCCGAACTCGACCTGGAGGCCGACGAAATCGACGCCGAGATCCTCGAACGACTGCAGGTCACCCTCGACGACTTCAAGGAGGCGCTGAAGGGTATCGAGCCCTCCGCCCTCCGCGAGGTGTTCGTCGAGGTCCCCGACGTCACCTGGTCGGACGTCGGTGGACTCGAAGGGACGAAAGAGCGACTCCGCGAGACCATCCAGTGGCCGCTGGAGTACCCCGAGGTGTTCCAGCAGCTGGACATGGAGGCCGCGAAGGGCGTCATGCTCTACGGCCCGCCCGGAACGGGGAAGACCCTGCTGGCGAAGGCCGTCGCCAACGAGGCCGACTCGAACTTCATCTCCATCAAGGGTCCCGAACTGCTGAACAAGTACGTCGGGGAGAGTGAGAAAGGCGTGAGAGAAGTGTTCAAGAAGGCGCGGGAGAACGCCCCCACTGTCGTCTTCTTCGACGAGATCGACTCCATCGCCACCGAGCGCGGCCGGAACAGCGGTGACTCGGGCGTGAGCGAGCGGGTGGTCTCACAGCTCCTCACGGAGTTGGACGGCCTCGAAGCGCTCGAGGACGTCGTGGTCGTCGCCACCTCGAACCGGCCCGACCTCATCGACTCGGCGCTCTTGCGGCCCGGCCGCCTGGACAGACACGTCCACGTGCCCGTGCCCGACGAGGAAGCCCGTCGCGCCATCTTCGACGTCCACACGCGGAACAAGCCGCTGGCGGACGACGTCGACCTCGACTCGCTCGCGCGCAAGACCGACGGCTACGTCGGTGCCGACGTCGAGGCCGTCTGCCGTGAGGCCGCGATGAGCGCCTCCCGCGAGTTCATCCGCAGCGTTCCCAGGGAGGAGGTGGGCGACTCGGTCGGCAACGTCCGCATCACGATGGACCACTTCGAGAGCGCGCTGGAGGAGGTCACGCCATCGGTCACCGACGAGACCAGACGGCGCTACGAGGAGATCGAACAGCGCTTCAAGAAGAGCGAGGTCGAACGGGACCCCGAGGCCGAGGTCAGCCGGACGTTCCAGTAAGACGTCCACGTCCTCCCTCGACCCGTTCGGTCGTCTGCGGCCGGTGTCCAATCCAGAACTGAACGTCCGCTCCGACCGACAGTTTCTTGTCCCCACTCCCCCGAGTCGCAGGTCCGAACGACGCGCCGAGAACGCCGATGGGGCGACTTCGTTTCACCGGAAACCTGGTGTGTCAAACCGCTAGACGTGAGCGGCGGCTGTCGACCAGTTTATAACTCTCCTTCGAGGTCCAGCAGGATGCCCTCTGCGTGCTCTTCGGGGGAGACGTTCTCGTACGCCCGGACGATTTCCCGCTCCGGATTCACCACGTAGGTGTTGCGGAACACGCCGTCGAACGTCCGGCCGAACATGTTCTTCTCGCCGTACGAGTCGTACGCGGCCGCCACCTCGCCCGACTCGTCGGAGAGGAGGTCGAACGGCAGGTCGTGTTTCTCGGCGAAGTCCGCGAGGTCCGAAACCGGGTCGTCGCTGATGCCGACGACCGACACCCCCCGGCCCTCGAACTCCTCGAGCGAGTCACGGAAGCCACAGGCCTCTGTCGTACACCCCGGCGTGTCCGCACGCGGATAGAAGTAAACGACGACCCAGCCGTCGAAGTCGTCGAGCGAGACGGGGTCGCCGTGCTGGTTCTGCAGTTCGAACGCCGGGGCGGTCGTGCCGATGTCGAGCATGGTCTCACTCGTCGCGCACGCGGGAAGAATCAGTCGATGCGCTCGGCGGCGTCCTTCTGCAGGAGGGGTTCGGCGTTGGTCGTCGGGAGCATCACCACGTCGTCGCGCGCGAGATCGTACTCGCGTTCGTCGACGCCGTAGACCGTACCTACGTCGGCCGTGATGCGGAGCGTCGTCCGTTCGGGACCGCGCTCCCGAGCGTCCGTGTTCGGGTCCGCGTCGGCCGCTCCGTCCCGTCTCGCGTTCCCCGGAGACGTGGTCGCCGTCGCGGACGTCGTGGTCTCGTCGCTGGAGACGACTGCGGCTTCGTCGGCGGGTCGGTCCGCCTCCGAACCGGCGGCCTCTGCGGGTGTCGACCCGGTCGTCTGCGCCGTCGTCGAGGCGTCCGCCGCCGGGGCCTCGGCCGTATCTGGCGGTGCCGTCGGCGCGTCCGTCCCCCCGGAGTCGCCGAGGGCGTCCGCTAGGAGGTCGTCCGCGGGGTCAGCCGTCGACGACGACGCAGGTTCGGGGGCGGTCGAGGCGTGGTCGTCGGCCGAGGCGGACGCGTCGGAGACAGGGCCGGCCGACGAGTCGTCGACGGCGGCGTCCGTCGACGTCTCGGTCCGACCACGCTTCCCGTCGAGCGTCGCCATGACCGTCTCGCGGTTCTCGCGGATGCGGGCGACGAGGTCCTCGAACAGTTCCCGTTCTTCGGCCGTCATCCCCTCCTCGTCGGTCGCCATGTCCGCGGCAGCGAACGAGGCGTGCTTGACCACCTTGCCGACCCGGCGCTCGTACAGCGCGTTCGCGATCTCCTGGGTCGACTCTATCTTGTCGGTGAGCTGACGAACGTCCTCGGAGGCGAAGGGGTCGTCGGCCGCCTCCACGGCGCGTTCGCGCTCGTCTTTCAACTGGACGACGTAGTCGGCGACGTCCTCGTAGAAGGAGTCCCGCAGGTGCTGGAGGCTGTCCTTCTGCCGTTCGGCCCGTTGCACACTGCGTAACTCTTCGAGGTTCATCGGTTGGTAGTCATCCCGTCTCGTCTCCGTCTGTCACGTTCGAACGACGGTGGCGCGCTCGCGAGCGAGGAGGAACACGCCGACCCACTCACGAACGGACACGACACCCTCCTCTCTCCTAAACCTGTCGGCGTCCATCCACGCCGGAGGGTCGGTCACGTCGACCTGTATCTCCCGGTCGGTGAACGGTTCGGGCACCGCGTCGACGAGGGGGTCGAACGACGCCACCGCCGACGGTTCGAGCCGTCGGACGACGAGCCCGGTGCCTCCGTGGAGGCTCCCCGGGAACCGGATGAGCCGTCGGAGGTCGGTCGTCACCGGTTCGTCGATTGGGGCCGTCTCGCTCGCGACGACCTCCTCGGCCAGTGACTCGACGAGCGTCCGGACGCCGGGGCCGCCGGCTTCGAGGTTCCCCGAGCGGACTGCCTCGGGAGTGGACTCGAACGCGCCCAGCACTGTACGGGCGCGCTTCTCCCCGATGCCGTCGAGGTCGGTGAGTCGCGAGAGGGCCTCGGCCTCGTCCATCTCCCCGAGTTCGTCGACGAACGAGAGGAGTCGGCGGTGTGTCCGCGCACCCCACCCGCCCTCGGTCTTGAGCATCCGGCGCGTCGTCCCCCGTCTGTTCTCGGTCCGGACGAGGCCGTCGACGTCGAGGTCGATAGCGCGGAGGTAGTCGACGATTTCGCGCCGGGCGGTCGAGTCGAGCGTCCGGACGCGGTCGTCGCGCACGTGGACGTGATACCCGCGGCCACCGGAGAACACCACCTGCAGGTCGTCGTGGGCGAATCCGAGGTCGTCGGTCAGGAGGTCGAGGAGCCGGACGAGCGCCTCCTTGCACCGTTCGAGCATCTCGGGGTAGGGGGTGGACTCGTCTACCCCGTCGAGGTGGTCGCCGTCGAGGTCGAAGACGAGGTCGGCCGCCTCCCACCCCTTCTCGTCCATCGTCCCGGCCCCGGGACTGCGGTACTCGGCGGCGGAGAAGTAGACGTGTCGGGGGGCCTCGTCGGCGAGGAACGTGCCGACGTCGCCGAGGTCGACCAGCGCCTTGTGGCGGACCATCGTGGTGCCGCCTGCGGTCCACGGGATGTACCCCCACTCGCGCGACCCCGCTGCCGGCGGGAGGACGACGTCCGTCGACGCGTAGTACGCGCTGAACCGACGGCGCAAGTAGTCGCGGGTCGCGCTGTCCATGACGACGGATGTTGTCGAGAGCCCGGTAAAGACGTTGCGTCTGCGGACGAGTGCGCAGGGCGACGCCGGACCTGGGAACATTCGATCCGTGACACTGAACGATTAAGTCCGTTCGTCACGTGTTGACACAGAAGGGGACCGGTTCAGGTCGTGCGGTTGGGAGAACGGCGAGTTTCGGGTTCACACGTAGTGATGACGACGAGTTTACTACAACTGCGGTAGTAACAATTACCGAAACTATAAATAAGACCTATACCAACACATCGGACTGTAATGGTTGATACTGAGCCACACGACAGCGAATCGGGTGTGTCGCGTCGTAGCTTCGTCAAGGCAGCAGGGGCTTCGGGAGTCGCAGTCGGGCTCGCGGGGTGTGTGAGTACCGGCGGCGGTAGCGGTTCCGGTGGCTCCGGTGGGAGCGGCGGGTCCGGCGGCAGTGGCGGGTCGACGGACACGCCGATTAGCACCGAGGAATCGACCGAGGACATCACCATCCAGTGGGCGGCCGACACGCGGGTGGCCGAAAACAGCGACGCAATCCAGCAGGCGCTCTCGGACGCCGGCCTCGGCGACAACATCACCGTCGAGATTCTCGCCGGGTCGCAGGTCACCGACAACCGGCAGTCGCAGTACCAGCAGTGGCTGAGTTCGGGTCGCGAGGACCCCACGCTCATGATGATGGACAGCGGGTGGACGATTCCGTTCATCGCACGCGAGCAGCTGCAGAATCTGAGCCAGTCGCTGCCGAACGATATGGTGAGCCAGGTGGAGGACAACTACTTCCAGGCTTCGGTCAACACGGCGCAGGGGCCCGACGGGGACCTGTACGGGGTGCCGCTGTTCCCCGACTTCCCGACGATGCAGTACCGCAAGGACCTCCTGCGGAACGCCGGCTACAGTGACTCGGACTTCGAGACGTGGGCGACCGAGTCGATGTCGTGGGCCGAGTTCTCGCAGGTCACGAAGCAGGCGATGGAGGAGAACTCCGACACCCAGTACGGATACACGTTCCAGGCGAACGTGTACGAGGGTCTCTCCTGCTGTGACTTCAACGAGTTCATGACCTCCTGGGGCGGCGCCTACTTCGGTGACCCCTCCCAGTACCTGTTCGGCCCCATCGGCGACCGGCCAATCACGGTCGACGAGGAGCCGGTCATCAACTCCATCCGAATGGTTCGGAAGTTCATCAACGGCGCGGACGACCCCGAGGCGCTCTCGAGCGACGACTTCGCGGGCAACATCGCGCCCGAGGCCGTCCTCCAGTGGACCGAGGAGCCCTCGCGCAAGCCGTTCACCAGCGGGGACGCAATCATGCACCGCAACTGGCCGTACTCCATCGTCATCAACGGTGCCGAGGACGCCTTCGGCGAAGA
>NZ_JBEPXO010000110.1:0-10710 GCF_041641895.1 Salinigranum sp.
CCACGCTCGTCGCCAGTTCTGGCAGGGAGGTGCCGAGTGCGAGGACGGTGAGGCCGACGACGCGCGGAGGGACCCCGAAGCCCGCGAGGAGGTCGGTCCCGCCCTCGATGAGCGCCCGAGCACCGAGCAGGAGAGCGAAGAGACCGACGGCGACGAACAGGAGGTCACGGGGGTCGGCCGAGCGGACGCTCGTCCCGCGGCCCTGTGTGCGGAGGAGCAACGAGACGGTGAAGACGGCGAGCGTGAGCAGGAACGCGACACCGTCGAAGCGCGAGACGGTGCCGTCGACGGCGAGCAGCACGAGGAGCGCCGTCGCGCCGAGCATGAACGGGACCTGTCGGCGGAGCACCTCGCCGTCGACGGTGATAGGGCGGACGAGCGCGGCGACGCCGAGAACGAGACCGACGTTGGCGATGTTCGAGCCCACCACCGCACCGAGACCGAGCACCGTCGAGTAGCCGGTCCCCGCGAGGAGTGCGACGAAGAGTTCGGGCGTAGTAGTGGCGAACGCGACGATGGTGACGCCGACGACGGCCGCCCGGAGGCCGAGTCCGAGCGCGAGTCTCGTCGCTCCGCGGACGAGCGCCTCGGCACCGAGGTAGAGACAGACGACGCCACCGAGGAGCAAGAGCGCGGCGAACGACGGAGGGAGCATACGACACGTACCGACCCGGAGGACAAAACGTCGCCGTGAGACGACGGGACACGGGGGGGGAACGGACCGTTTTTACCTCCCGCCCGACCACCCCCGACGCACGATGAACGTGTACGGACTCGTCGGCAACCCCGTCGGGCACTCGCTGTCGCCGCCGATGCACGAGGCCGCGTACGACGCCCTCGACATCGACGCGCGCTACGTCACCTTCGAACCGGCCGTCGACGACATCGAGCGGGCCGTCGACGGCGCCGACGCGCTGGGCGTCAGCGGGTTGAACGTCACCATCCCGTTCAAGCAGGACGTCCTCGGACTGGTCGACCCGGACCCCCTCGCGGAGCGTATCGGTGCGGTCAACACCGTCGACTTCTCCGGCGAGCGCCCGAGGGGGTACAACACGGACGCGGCGGGCGTGACGCGCTCGTTCGCCCACCACGACGTCACCCTCGACGGACGCGACGCCGTCGTAGTGGGGGCGGGCGGGGCGGGACGGGCCGTCGCGTTCGCTCTCGCCGACGCGGGCTGCCGGGTTCACGTCGCCAATCGGACCGTCGAGAAGGCCGCGGACCTCGCCGCCGCGCTCGACGACGCCTCGGCGGGCGGCCTCGACACGCTCGACCGGGTGCGGGAGGCCGACGTGCTGGTCAACGCGACGAGCGTCGGGATGGAATCCGAGGAGTCGCCCGTCCCCCGCGAGCACCTCCACGGGGACCTCGCCGTGCTCGACGCGGTGTACAGTCCCATCGAGACCCGACTCCTGCGTGAGGCGTGCGAGGCCGGCGCGACGACGGTCGACGGGGCGTGGATGCTGCTGTACCAGGGCGTCGAGGCGTTCGAGCGGTGGACCGGGCGCGACGCACCCGTCGAGGTGATGAACGAGGCGTTGCGCGCCCGGTTGTCCTGACTGGGAAGGGCCGAACCGTGCGACGGGACGCGCGCATCCGACGAATTTTAAATACGGGCGGGCGTAGAGCGAAGTATGACACGCGTCTGTGACGAACACACGGCACCGGAGACGACGGGGGCGGGTCGGTAATGGGGATTCTCGACACCCTCAAGTCGATCTTCGGGCTGGGCGGTACCGACCGCCGGACCGACGAGGACGTCGGCGTGACCGTCGAGCGCGACACGCGGGCGACCGGGGACGAACTCGAACCGGACACCGCGTCAGAGAGCGCCGTGAAAGCGCCCGCGGACGAGGCGGTCGACGAGGACGAGGAGGCGGACGACGCGGCCGCGGCCGGAACCGACGCGGCGGCGTCGACCGGGTCGATGGTCGACGCGGACGCCGACGTCGCAGAACCCGCCGAGGCAGTCGCCGTCGGTGGAGAGCACGAGGCGGACGACGCCGACGTCGACACCGAACCGCCCGAGACCGACGGGGCCGCCGCCGCGGGGGGAGACGCGAGCGCCTCCACCGGGTCGATGGTCGACGAGAACACCGACGACGAGGCCGCCGAACCCGCCGAAGCCGTCGACGCCGCCGTCGAGGCCATGGACGAAATCGAGGGGGCAGAGGCGGACGCTGCGGCGACCGACGAAGACGCCGAGGCGGAGACTGACGACGCCGAGACCGGGGCAGAGACGGAGGCGGAAGCCGAGACTGTGGCGGTCGAGGACGCCGAGACTGCCGAGCTAATCGACGAGGACGCGGCCGACGAGGAGGACACGCCGGCCGAACCGTCGGAGGCCGTCGGCACCGACGAGGGGGAGACCGTCGAGGAGGCGGCGGACGACGCGTCGGACGCGCCGACGACCGAGTCACAGGAGTCGCCCGACGTGCTGAAGGGCATCGGCCCGGCGTACGCCCGCCGACTCGCCGAAGCCGGTATCGACACCGTCGCGGAACTGGCTGTCGCCGACGCCGACGCGGTGGCCGAGGAGATAGACGTCTCCCCGAAGCGCGTCTCGCGGTGGATCGACCGGGCGAAGGAGTACTGACGGACCGACGGACGAACCGACAGACGGACCGACTCACGCACCGAGCAACTGACTTCCGGTGGTCGCGGGCTCCGGACACCGACTCGTCCCCGCCCGAACCACATCACGAAACCGTTACCTGCGTCGGTCAGTTGGACGCGAGTATGGAAACGGTGACCGGTCGGGACGCGTTCCGCGAGACGGCCCGCGAGGCACCGTCGGGCGCTCGCGTCCCGGTCGAGGGGCGCGTGACGGTCGACGCCCCCTTCGTGGCGTACCGTCGAGCACGGACCGGGCCCGGCGGCGTCTTCCTCGAGACGACCGGCGGTCAGGAAGGGTGGGGCTACTTCGCGACGGAGCCGACACAGCGAGTGCAGGTCGGAGCCGACGCCGTGGTCGTCGACGGACCCGGCAGGTCGGCGTCCGGCCGTCGAGGAGGTGCGGCCACCGGCGCCGGGCGCTCGCCGACGCTCTCCGCGCTCGCGGGCCTCCTCGCCGACGAGACGCTCGCCCGCGGCGACTGTGACGTCCCGTACCCCTGTGGCTGGTTCGGCTGGCTCTCGTACGACGTGGCCCGGGAGGTCGAATCGCTGCCCGAGACGACGGACGACGACCGGGGCCTCCCGCGGTTCCAGGCGGGGCTGTACGACTGCGTCGCCGCCTGGGAAGAGCCACGAGACGAGGAGACGACGCTCCGCATCACCGCGTGCCCGCGCGTCGGAGACGACGACGCCCTCGACGCGGCCTACGACCGGGCGCTCGGCCGCGTCGCTGACCTGGCGGAACGCGCCCGTCACGGAGACGGTGGTGACGAGCAGGCGCCCGTCCGGGTCGACACGGTTCGGTTCGAGAGCGACTGCGGGCAGGCGGCGTTCGCGGAGCGAGTTCGGAGCGTGAAGGAGTACGTCCGCGACGGCGACACGTTCCAGGCGAACGTCTCACAGCGGCTGTCGGCCCCGGCGGCCGTCCACCCCGTCGCGGCGTACGCGGCACTCCGGCGGGTTAACCCCGCGCCCTACTCCGGGCTGCTGGAGTTCCCGGGCGTGGACCTCGTGTCGGCGAGCCCCGAACTCCTCCTCCGCGTCGACGGGTCGCACCTCGAGACGGAGCCCATCGCGGGCACCAGAGAGCGCGGGAACACACCCGAAGCGGACGCGGCACTGGAGCGTGACCTCACCACCGACGACAAGGAGCGGGCCGAACACGCGATGCTCGTCGACCTCGAACGGAACGACCTCGGCAAGGTGTGCGAGTACGGGTCCGTCGAGGTGTCCGAGTACCGGCGGGTCGACCGCTACGCAGAGGTGATGCACCTCGTCTCGCTCGTCGAGGGGCGACGGAGCGAGGCAGCGTCGCTCGTCGACGCCGTCGCCGCGACGTTCCCGGGGGGGACCATCACTGGCGCCCCGAAGCCCCGGACGATGGAGATTATCGACGAGGTAGAGGCGACCCGGCGGGGTCCCTACACCGGGTCGGTCGGGGTGTTCGGCTTCGACGACCGGGCCACGCTGAACATCGTCATCCGGACGCTCGTCCGCACGGGAGAGGAGTACCACCTCCGCGTCGGAGCGGGTGTCGTCCACGACTCGGTCCCCGAACGGGAGTGGGAGGAGACGCTCGCGAAGGGACAGGCGCTGGTCGACGCGCTGGACGAGGCGCTGTCGGAGACGACCATGCGCGTCTCGACAGAGCACGGAGAGACGGAGACGGAGACGGAAGGGACGAGGGGGCAGTCGTGACCACCGTCCTCGTCGTCGACAACTACGACTCGTTCGCGTACAACCTCGTCCAGTACGTCGGGGAGTTCGCCGAGTGCGTCGTCCGGCGGAACGACGCGCTCGACACCGACGGGGTCAGGCGGCTCGACCCCGACGGCATCGTCGTCTCGCCCGGACCCGGAACACCGTGCGAGGCGGGCGTCTCCGTGCCGGTCTTCCGAGATCTCTCGTACCCGACCCTGGGGGTCTGCCTGGGTCACCAGGCGCTCTGTGCCGCCAACGGGTCGCCGGTCGGCCACGCGCCGACGGTGGTCCACGGGAAGCCGTCGCCGATACGTCACGACGGCGCGGGACTCTTCGCCGACGTCCCCTCCCCGGTGACGGTCGGTCGGTACCACTCGCTCGCCGTCGAGCGGGCCGACCTCCCCGACTCGCTCGTGGAGACGGCGTGGACCGACGACGAGCGACAGGTCGTGATGGGCGTCCGCCACACGGAGAAGCCCCACATCGGCGTCCAGTTCCACCCCGAGAGCGTGCTCACCGACGCCGGAAAGACGATGGTGGCGGCGTTCGTCGACTCGTGCCGATGACCGCGGACCCGACGACGCCCACGGGTGGAGGCGACGACGACGGCGACGGTGACGACACCGGTGAGGCGTACCTGTACCACGTCGACGGTGACCTCGTCCCGGCGAGCGACGCGACCGTCTCGGTCCGCGACCGGGGGTTCATGTACGGCGACGCGGCGTTCGAGACGCTCCGGGCCTACGGCGGTGAGGTGTTCGCGTGGGACGCCCACGCCCGCCGACTCGACGGGACCTGTGAGGTCCTCCAACTCGACCACGGACTCTCGGACGACGACCTGCACCGGCGCGTCCGGGAGACGCTGGCGGCCAACGACCTCGCCGACGCCTACGTCCGACTCTCGGTCACCAGAGGAGTCCAGCCCGGGAAGCTCAGCCCGTCGCCCGAGGTGGACCCGACGGTCGTCGTCCTGGTGGACGAACTCCCGCCGGGGGGGCGCGAGAGCACGCCCGTCTGGGACGGGCCCGCGACCGTTCAGACGGTGAAGACGCGCCGAGTTCCGGACCGGGCCATCCCCTCGCACGCGAAGACGCACAACTACCTGAACGGGATTCTCGCGCGCCTCGAACTCCGTGTGACCGGGGCGGACGAGGCGCTCGTCCTCGACTCCGACGGGTACGTCGCCGAGGGCGCGACGAGCAACGTCTTCTTCGTCTCGGACGAGGCGCTGTGTACGCCGTCGCTCGACGGGCCAGTTCTCCCCGGCGTCACCCGCGACGTCGTCGTCGGCCTCGCCCGCGAGGAGGGCATCCCCGTCCGAGAGGGACAGTTCACGCCGGACGACGTCCGGAACGCCGCCGAGGTGTTCGTCACGAACACGACCTGGGAACTCCGCCCCGTCGAAACCGTCGACGGCATCGACTGCGGCGGCGGTCCGGTGACGACGCTCCTCTCACGACTGTTCGACGAGCGAGTCGAACGCGAACACTACCGGGGTGAGACGGGAGACGCCGGCGCGGACGCCGGTGAGACCGACGGAACCGACGGTGGCGGGGTCGACAGTCGGTGGGACGTCGGCAGCGGCGGCTGACCGGTCGACCGCCACCAGCACTTATCACCGCGTGGACGAACACCCGGTAGTACTACCGATGGAACTCGCACTCGACTGGACGCCGAACACGAACCACACGGGAGTCTACGTCGCCCGGGCGAAGGGCTACTACGACGAGGCGAGCGTCGACCTCACGATTCGCTCGCCGGCCGCGGACGACTACGAGACGACTCCCGCGAAACGCGTCGCTCGGGGCGACTCGACTGTCGCCATCGCTCCCTCCGAGAGCGCGATTAGCTACCACACCCACCCCGACTACCCCTCGCTGACCGCGGTCGCCGCAGTCTGTCAGCGAGACACCAGCGCCATCGTCACGCTGGCGTCGAGCGGCATAGACCGACCAAAAAAATTGGACAATTCGACGTACGCGTCGTACGACGCACGGTTCGAAGACGACATCGTCCGGCAGCTGATTCGCAACGACGGCGGGCGGGGGGAACTGGAAATCGTCACCCCACCGAAGCTCGGCATCCCGAACACGCTCGTCGACGGCGAGGCGGACGCCACCTGGGTGTTCATGCCGTGGGAGGGGGTCCAGGCAGAGCGCGACGGCGTCGAGTTGAACGCGTTCGCCCTCGACGACTACGGCGTCCCCTACGGCTACACGCCCGTGATGCTCGCACGGCCGGGGCAGGTCGAGGAAGCGGGAGACGAACTCGCTCGGTTCCTCGACGCGACGGGGCGCGGATACGAGTTCGCCGCGGCCAATCCGGCAGCGGCCGCGGCGATACTCGGGGAGACGGCGGAGGGTCCCGGGCTGGACGACGAGGCGTTCCTCGAGACGAGCCAGCGGCGTATCGCCGACGCCTACTGCGACGACGGGACGTGGGGACGGATGCGCCGCGAACGGTGGGCCGACTTCGTCGAGTGGTTGGCCGCCGAATCGCTCGTCGAGACCCCCGAGGGCGACCGGCTCGGGGCCGACGACATCGACGTCGACGCGCTGTACACGAACGAACTCCTCGACCGGAGCGACTGACCCGTCCCGGTCGGCGTGAGGTGTAACCGAGACCGCAACGATTGATTAGGCCCCACCCCAAGGCCGGGTATGGACGACGACCGACGCGTCGTGTCGCTCGACGACGTCCCCGCGGACGGGACGCTTCTGGTCACGCTCCGGAACGGCGACGGCCTCGAAGAGGTCATCCTCACGCGGCTGGGCGACGGGGTGGCCGCGTACAAGAACTTCTGTCAACATTGGACCGACGTCCGACTCGACAAGGGGTCGGGAGCTCTCGTCCGGAACGACGAGATAGTCTGCCAGAAACACGCCGCGACGTTCGAGGCGGACTCGGGGTACTGCAACTTCGGGCCGTGCGAGGGGTCGTATCTCGCGACAGTCGACGTCGACGTCGAGGACGGAGCGGTGTTCGTCACCGAGGACGGCTACACCTTCGAACACGTCGGGGAGTCCGACGACCGGTCGCGGTCGTCGGGGAGCCGAATCGGGTTCGGCGGCTGAGTCGAGCGCGCTCGGAGACGACTCGTCGTCTCTTCGGTCGAACGGTGTCGCCACTCGACGGAGCGCGTCGGGCGCCCGGCCGAGAGCGGAAGGAGACGTGTGCAGAACGCGCCTCGTCTGGGACCGACGGGCTTCGGTTCGGCGCTTCGGCGCGTCACTGCCGAGAGTTCGTCGGCTTGACGAGCGGTGTTTGTAACCAGTTCCGTCCGCGCTCGACTGCCGGTGTGGAAAGTGTTAATTCCCCTCGACGTCTCTGCCGACGTGTCCCCAGCCGCAGTCGGGGACCGCAGGCACCCACTCGACGTGAGACGCGACCACGGGCCACCGGGTCGCGGCCACGTCTCGCCCACAGAGATACCCGGAGTCGTCCCCCGTGCCAACGGGACTCTCGGGCCCTTCGCCACCGATTCTCGAGGCCTCACTCGACACCGACGACCGTGACGGGGACCGGCGAGTCGAGGACGACGGACTGCGTGACGCTCCCGAACACCGCTTTCCCGATGGGCGTCCGTTTCCGTGCCCCGACGACGACGAGGTCGGCGTCGACGTCCACCGCGAGGTCGACGACGCCCTCGGCGACCGGGTGGTACGTCTCACGCGTCTCGACGGGGACTCCCGCGTCTTCGAGTAGCGCCTTCGCGGCCTGAACCCCGTCGCTCTCCTCGGGCGGGAGCGACTCGCCGTGGGGGCCGCGTTCGTTCGTCTCGTCGTACGCGTGCGTCACCGTCACGTCGAGCGCTCCCCGTCCGGGGAGCGAGGCGACGAACTCCGCCTGTTTGCGTGCCTGGTCGACATCGTCACTGACCGCCACGAGCACTCTGTACACGTCTTCCTCTCGTCGCGGCGGGCACATAAACCTCGTTGCCCCGTCGTGACAGAACGAACGATTTTACCACCCACCGGGCGAGGAACGTTCAATGAAGGCTCGAACGCGATGGACCGCCGCCCTCTTCCTCTTCGCTGCCTGTCACGGCGTCGTCTGGCAGACCCGGGGGCCGCTCCTCGCGAGCTTCGAGGAGTCGTTCGGGGTCTCGCAGGGGCTTCTCGGCCTCGTCGCGCCCGCGGCCAGCGCCGGACTGCTCCTCGCGGTTCTCCTCGTGGGCATGAATGCCGGGCGGGTCAGTATCCGACACGGGTTGCTCGCGGGAGCAGGCATCGCAATGGCGTCACTCGCCTTGCTGAGCACGGTGAACGCGTACTGGGCGCTCGTCGGGTTGTTCGCGTTCCAGGGGCTCGGGTTCGGCGCGGTCCGGGCGCTCGACCGACCGCTCCTCGGTCACCTCTACGCCGACTCCCGCGGGCGGGTATTCAACCTGTACGCGCTCACCTGGGCAGTCGGCGGCACGACGGGCCCACTGTTCGTCAACGCGGTCCTCTCGGCGCTGGAGTGGCGGACGACGTTCCTGCTGTTGCTCCTCCCGCTGGTCCCCGTCGCCGCGTTCTTCCTCCTCGCCGACCCCCCGCGGCAGATGCAGCGCGAGCGGAGCGTCTCGCTCGCCGACGTCCGCCGACTGCTCGGCCGGCCAGCGGTGCTCGGTATGGCCGCTGCGCTCGTCCTCAGCGGCTCCATCGAGGGAGCGGTGTTCGCGTGGTTCGCGTACTACGCCGGCACGTTCGTCCCCCGACCGCGGGCGAACCTCCTCCTCTCGGGGTTCATCGTCATGTACATCCCGGGGCGACTGGTATACAGCTACCTCTGCGACCGCGTCTCGACGCTCGACCTCGTCGTCGGACTCGCCGTCATCGGTATCCCCGTGGCCGCCGTGACGTTCACCACCCGGTCGGGGCTCGTTCTCACCCTCGCATCGCTCACGCTCGGCTTCGTCGTCGCCGGGTTCTTCCCGACTCTCTCGGCGTTCGGCATCGACAGCGCGGCCGAGTACAGCGGCCCGGTCAACGCCATCGCGACCGGTGCGAACTACGTCGGCATCTCCGCGGCACCGCTCGTCGTCGGTGTCGTCGCCGAGCGACTCGACATCGTCGCCGGGATGCGGCTCCTCGTCCCCGCGATGGTCGGCCTGGCCGTCGTCGTCGCGCTGACGCGGTGGCGACTCGCCCGGCCGGCCTGACCGTACAGGCCCGCGCCTAGGTTTATTTTCGTCCGGCGAGCAAGACGCGTATGTCACGGCCCGAAGACTCACCGTGTGAACCGCTGTTCGGACACGCCCCCGACGTCGCCGAGTCGGCGTTCGTCTCGAAACTCGCCTACCTCGTCGGCGACGTCACCGTGGGAGCGCGCGCGAGCCTCTGGCCCTTCACCTGCCTCCGCGGCGACGGCGGGGCGGTCGTCGTGGGCGACGAGACGAACGTCCAGGAGTTCTCGATGCTCCACGGGGCCGAAATCGAGAACAACGTCACCATCGGCCACAGCGTCGTCGTCGACTACGCCACGGTCGAGGCGCACTCGCTCGTCGGCATGAACAGCTGCGTGCTCCGCGATGCGACGGTCGAGTCGAACTGTCTCGTCGCGGCCGGAGCCGTCGTCCTCCAAGGACAGACGATTCCCGAAGGGCACCTCGCCTACGGCGCACCGGCACAGACCAAGCCGCTCAGCGACGACCAGCGCGACGAAATCGAACGCGTCCACGAACACTACGTCGAACTCAGTCGGGAGTACAGAGAGACCGGACGGTTCGAGTGACGGGCGACGCGGGCAAGCGGGCTTTCGGTATCTCTTAGTGCGTCGCGCGTCATCTCCTCGCACGCGCCATGTCCAGCCAGCACCAGCAGGAGACAGTCGTCCACGAACCGAGCGAGGCGTTCGTCGAGTCGACCAACGTCTACGAGTTCATGCAGGAGTTCGGTATCGACGACTACGACGGACTCGTCGAACGCACGACGACCGACATCGACACGGTGGACGCTTCGGGCGTCGAGTGGTTCTGGGACCTCCTCCCCGACTACCTCGGTATCGACTTCTACGAGGAGTACGACGAGGTCCGCGACGACGCCGACGGCCCGCAGTTCTCGCGGTGGTATCCCGGCGGGGAGTTGAACCTCGCGCACAACGTCGTCGACCGTCACGCCGAAGTCGACGCCGAAACCAGAAACAAGGTCGCCTGCATCTGGGAGGGCGAACCCGGCGACGTCAGGGAGATGACGTACCACGAACTGGCCCGCCAGTCCAACAAGGTCGCCAACTACCTCGAATCAGTTGACATCGACACGGGCGACACGGTCGGGCTCTACATACCGATGGTCCCCGAGGTCATCTCGATTCTCTACGGTTGCTTCAAAGTCGGCGCGATTGCCGTCCCCATCTTCTCGGGATTCGGCGTCGACGCCACCGCCACCCGCATCGAAGATTCGGAGTGTTCGG
>NZ_JBEPXO010000111.1:0-10402 GCF_041641895.1 Salinigranum sp.
CCCGCATCTGTCTCGGCTGTATGAGCTTCGGCACCTCGGAGTGGCGCGACTGGGTGCTCGACGAGGAGGCGGGACTCGAACTGGTCGAGCGGGCCATCGACCTGGGCATCAACTTCTTCGACACCGCCAACATGTACTCGCAGGGCGAGTCCGAACGGGTGCTGGGGAAGGCGCTCGAGGGCAGACGCGACGAGAACGTCGTCGCGACCAAGGTGTACTTCCAGATGGACGAGTCGGACCCCAACTCCGGCGGCCTCTCGCGGAAGGCCATCGAACAGGAGGTGGAGAACTCCCTCTCGCGGCTCGGGATGGACACGGTCGACCTCCTCCAGACACACCGCTTCGACGACGACACGCCGCTCGAGACGACGATGCGCGCCCTCGACGACGTGGTCAGGCGGGGGCAGGCGCGGTACCTCGGCGCGTCGTCGATGTGGGCCCACCAGTTCGCCGAGGCGCTCCACACCGCTGACTCGCTCGGCACCGAGCGGTTCCTGACGATGCAGAACCACTACAACCTCCTCTACCGCGAGGAGGAGCGCGAGATGCTCCCGCTCTGTGCGAAGGAGAACGTGGGAGTCATCCCGTGGTCGCCACTGGCGAGAGGCTACCTCACCCGCCCCCACGAGGAGTTCGACGCCACGGTGCGGGGTGAGACCGACGACTACGCCCGCCAGCACCCCTACTTCGAGGGCGGCGGCGAGGAAATCAACGAGCGGGTGCAGGAACTCGCCGCGGAAAAGGACGTGAAGATGGCACAGGTCGCCCTCTCGTGGCTCCTCCACAAGGAGTGGGTCGACGCACCCATCGTCGGCACGACGAGCGTCGAGCACCTCGAAGACGCCGTCGAGGCCGTCGACATCTCACTCTCCGAGTCCGACGTCGAGTGGCTCGAAGAGCCCTACCAGTCGGTTCGGGTGTCGGGCCACGAGTAGCCGCCGTCCTCCCCGTCCCTACCCCCGTTTCGCGAGCGCCGCGCGGTAGTACGCCGTCCCCGCGTCGCTCCGCCGCACGTCTTCGAGCGCCCACCCGGTGCCGACCGTCGCCTCCCGGAGTCGGTCGGGGCTGAACAGCCGGAAGTGCAGCGTCTCGCTCACCGCTCCCTCGTACAGGAAGTGGAAGACGCGCCCGGCGAGTCCCCGGGTCGGGTCCGGGCGGTAGCCGAGGAGGTCGTCGCTCGCCTCGTGAGTCGGGTCGTAGCTGTCGACGACGGCCGTCGCGTCGGCGTCGGTCACGAACGCCAGGTCGCCCAGCCACCGTCGGAGCCCCTGCATCGACCCCGACAGTCCCAGCTGGGTGCCGACGGCGAGCGCCGACCCGAACCGGTCGCGGTCGAACGCCGCGCGGAGCGAGAACATGTCGACGGCGCGCGCGTCCCGGACGCCCCGGTCTCGCATCACCGCGACCAGTGCGTCGCTCACGTCGATGGCGACCGTCTCCACGTCGGCCTGGAAGACGAGCGCGTGCCGGCCAGTACCCGCGCCGACGTCGAGGAGAGGGCCGCGGACCCACGACGACAGCCACCGTCCGGCGTCGTTCTCTCTGTCGAACGGCTCGAAGTAGAACGACTCGATGGGGTGGTCGCGGGTCGCGTCGCCGTCGCGTACGACGAGTGGTTCCGTGCGTCGGTCGTGGTAGTGGTCGGCGACCGCACGGCCGAACGGGTCGGGCATACGTCGGACAGGGTCGACCCGGACCCGGATAAAGTGTGTCAGTCGTCCGCCGGACGCGTCGCTCGCTCGAACGGTTCCAGCGCACGGACCGCCCGGAGCGCGACGAGCGCGATGGCGACTTCGAGGGCGCCGACGAGGAGGAACGCGGGGAGGTAGCCGAGCGACTCGGCGGAGAGGCCGCCGACGAGAAAACCCGTGAGGAAGCCGAGCGAGCCAGCGACGTTGAAGCCGCCGAGGGCGACGCCGCGTTCGTCGTCGGGGACCACGTCCGTCGCCAGCGCCATCGTGGCAGGGGCGACGAGCGCGCCGAAGACGCCGACCACGACCATCAGGCCCGCGGCCGAGAGGAGCGACGGGGCGAGGCCCACACCGACGATGGCGACGCCGTACGCGACGGAGCCAGCGACCACGGGATAGAAGCGCCCGATGCGGTCGGAGACGACGCCGAGCGGGTACTGCAGGAGGGCGAACGGGAGGAAGAAGAGCGCGAGCACCACGCCGGCCCCGGCGGCGTCGAGTCCGAACTGGGTACGGAAGTAGAAGACGCCGACGAGTGCGAAGAAGCCCGCAGTGAGGCGGTCGACGAAACCGAACGCGTAGGGGACGGCGAGCGCCGGTCGAGAGCGAAGGCCGCGGACGATGGCCCCGACGCCGAGGTTCCGCCCGGTCGGGGCGCGGTCGGTCACCGTCAGCGAGAGGAGCGCGACGACGAGGAGCAGTCCCGCGGCGGCGACGACGGGGGCGAGCGGGTCGACCGTCGAGAGTCGACCCCCGACGACGGCGCCGAGCGCGGCACCGAGTCCGATAGCGAGACCCGCCGCACCCATGTTCCGGCCGTTCCCGCCGCTCAGGTCGGCGAGCGTCGTCACCGCCAGCGAGAACGCGCCGATGGTGAACGCGCCGCCCACGACGCGGACGGCCAGCGCGACGCCGAACCCCGCCCCGAGCGCGGGGAGAGTGGCGAGGAGGAGATACGAGGCGGCCCCGCCGAGGGCACCGACGACGACCCACCGCACCCGTCGCCCGGTCGCGTCGGAGAGCGCCCCCCAGACGGAGGCGAAGACGACGAACGCCGCCACCTCGGCGACGAGGAACGCCGTGGCCGCGTCGAGACCATCACCGCCCAGGACGGGGACGAGGTCCGCCAGCCCCGGGTAGAGGAGCACCTGTGAGACGAGGACGCTCCAGACGACGAGCGCGAGGACGACCCGGTCACGACGCTCGGAACCCATCGAGTAGACGAAGTGGTCGGACGGACGAAAGCGTTCCGCGCTCACTCCGCTCAGTCCGAGAGCGTCACCGTGCCGGTCTCGAGGAAAGCCGTCTCGTACCCCTCGTGGCGGGCGACCTGCGGTGGGACCTCGACGGTGAGTTCGACCTCCTCCACCGGCCCGCCGGAGACGGGTGCGCCGTAGTGAAAGCCGAGATCGGCGTCGAGTGCGGGGTCGAGTTGGCCCGCGAACGCCGCCCGACCGTCGCCGGGGACACGTGCGGAGAGTGCCATCCCCGGGACGACGAGGTCGTTGTACGGCGTCGCGGCGGTGACGACGAGGTAGGGGTCGCCGCCGAACCGGTCGGCCGAGACGACGTAGCCCCGGAGGACGAGGTCACCGACGGACGCCTCGCCGAGGGTCTGTCCGGAGACGGAGTCCGAGTCGGGGACCTGACCGACGGGCATCATCTCCATCGACATCGGGGGAACGGCGTCGCGCTGGCCCCGGCGACTCTCCTCGAAGACGGTGTAGTCGATTTCGTTGCGGGCCCCCTCGCGGTAGTCGAACGAGACGGTGGCGGTTCCCGCTTCGGTGAACCGGCCAGAGAACGGGCCGAACCGCTTCACGTTGGGCGCACCGACGCTGACGGTGACGTCGTAGACGTCGTTTCCGTCGAGAGGGAAGTTCGCGCCGTAGTGAAAACCCATCTGCTGGGAGAGCATGGGGTAGACGACCTCCTGGCTCACGAGGCCGTCGTCGGTACGAATCTCCATCGACAGCCCCGTGTTCGGGAGGACGACACCCGTGTCGGGGTCCCAGACGCTCGCCATCAGGTGGACCGCGTCGTCGTCGGCGACGTCGACTCGCTGGCTGACGAACCCGTCCCCCTCCTGCTCGACGGTCCAGAACCGGTGCGGGTAGCTGTAGGTGACGGCCACCCGCGCGTCGCCCGCCATGCCCATCCCGACCATCTCCATGCCCTCGACGTGCGAGGGGACGTAGACGGCGTTCGGGGGGTTCTCGACCAGCGGCGGTTCGGCGCTGTACGTCGTGGTCGAGAAGCCCGCACAGCCAGCGACTCCGGCGAGTCCGCCGGCACCGATGGCACCGAGGAAGCGGCGGCGGTTCAGGCCGCTCATGCGTCGCGGACCCTCCGGAGATCTTCGATGATTCGCCCCTCGTCCGTCTCCTGACCGCGGTACGCACGCTCGACGTAGCCGTCGGCGTTCACGAGGACGATGAGCGAGAGGTGGACGAACATGTCGGGGCCGTCCTCGACCGCATGTCGCTGGAAGGTGACGCCGAACGCGTCGGTGACGACTTCCTTCGCGCGCGCCTCCGTCTCGGGGCGGAGGAACTGCCAGTTCCCGGCCGCGGTGTCGACGTTGAACTGCTCCAGTTCGGCCCGGAGGGCCTCGGCGTCGTCCCGCGCCGGGTCGAACGTAATCGGGTAGAACGCCACCCCGTCCGCGTACCCCTCCTGGACGGAGTGGACCTGCACCTCCCGGAGCGTCGAGAGCAACACCGGGCAGGCCGTCATGCAGTGTGTGAAGACGAACGTCGTCAGGAAGGGTCGGTCGACGTCGCGGAACGACACGGTTCGTCCCGAGAGCGGTGCGGGAACGGTCACGTCGGGAACCCGCTGGCCCCACGCGGGGTACGGGAGGTCCTCGCTCGTCACGTCGGCGGTCCGGTCGGGTGCGTCGAGGGCAACGTTCGGGTTCGCGTCGCCGAGCCCGACGGTCCCCAGACATCCCGCCGTCGCGGCCACGCCGAGCGCCGTGCCACTCGCGAGGAAGGAACGTCTGTTCATCGACCGGGCCTAGGAGGCGTCAGGTAAAGATGCTTGTCTCTCTCTCGGCGCCCGGGAACCGGCGACAACGGTTTACCGCCTGCTTCCCAACCCCCCGCGTGTTCGATCGCGATCTGTCCCGACGGGAGGCGCTGAAACTCGCGGTGGCGACGGGCGGCGCGACGGCGCTGTCGGCCTGTCTCGGGGAAGCCGACGAACCGGTTCCCCGGGGCGACGCGCCGGCCTCGCTCCCCGACGGACAGCACCGCTGGAACGACTTCCTGAACACGGACGACGCCGGCAACCACGAACTGCCACGACACCACGTGTTCCTCTCGCTCGCGCTCGACCACGACGGTCCCCCGACCGCCGAGGACCGGGCGGCCGTCGAGTCGGCCACGGGGACGCTCGACCGTGCCTACCAGTGGAGCCACGCCGGCCTCCTCTCCTCGCTCGCGTACACGCCAGCGTACTTCGAGCGCTTCGACGCCGACCTGGCGTACCCGCTCCCCGAGCCGCGTCGCCTCTCCGACTTCGAGACGCCCGCGTTCGACACCCAGGACGCCCTCCTGCACCTGGCGTCGGACCGCCCCGACGCCCTGCTCGAAGCCGAGCAGGCGCTCCTCGGCGAGCGGGAGACGATGAACGGGCTCGACGTCGAGACGCCGCTCTCGGCGGCGTTCTCGGTCACCCAGCGACGGACGGGGTTCATCGGCGCGGGGATGCCCGCCGAGCGGCAGGGCGAGGTGAATGGAATCCCGAGCGGTGGTCCCGTCCCGGAGGACTCCCCGCTGTTCATGGGTTTCAAGGCCGGGTTCCGGCGGAACCAGGCGAGCGAGTCGGCGGTCAGCATCGAGGAGGGGCCGTTCGCCGGCGGGACGACCAAACACCTCTCGACCATCCGTCAGCGACTCGACGACTGGTACGAGGAACAGGACTTCGAAGAGCAGGTCATGGAGATGTTCTCGCCGCTGCACGCCGAGCGGGGACTCGTCGAGGGCGTCGGGGCGAACCTCGGCGACTTCAGCGGCGTCGACGAGGAGGTGGTCGAGACCATCCGCGAACAGGCGCGGGACTTCGGCCGGGTCGGCCACGCGCAGAAGGCCGCACGGGCCAACCGGGACGCGGAGGGGCGGCCGTTGCTCCTCCGACGACACGTCGAGTCGACCGACGACGGCGAGGCGAGTCTGCACTTCCCCTCCTTCCAGCGGCGAATCGAGTCGTTCGAGGCGGTCCGCGAGGCCATGAACGGTGCCGACCTCACGGACATCCCGACCATCCGCCAGCGCGTCAACAACGGTATCCTCGAGTACATCTTCGTCGTCCGCCGGGGGAACTACCTCGTCCCGCCGCGGCCGCTCCGGGCGCTGCCGACGCCGACGGGACCGGAGGCGTAAGACGAGAGCGGCCGGGCCACACGGACGGCGTCGAACCGCTGTACTGCGGAGAGACTCCGTGGAGTCGGGCAGTGAACCGCGCGGAACGCGGAGTGGAAGGAGCGGGTCCGAGACTCAGAAGTCCAGGGCGACGACGGTCCCGTCGGCGTAGACGACGACGGCGTCGGCGTCGCCGTCCCCGTCGACGTCGCCGAGCGTCGCCCGACCGAAGAGCCGGTCGAAGCCGGCGTCGCTGGCCTCGGCGCTCACCGAGCGCTCGTAGCGTGCGACCACGCCGCCGTCCCCGGGGTCGAGTGCCGTGACGCTGCCGTCGTGGGCGGGGACGACGAGGTCAGGCGACCCGTCGCCGTCGGTGTCGCCGAGCGACGGCGGCGGCATCATCTGCACCGGCCCGTCGGTGACGCGTGTGGCCCACGCCTCCTCGCCCGTCGCGGCGTCGAGCGCGCGGACGGTGCCGCTGTTGTCGGTGACGTACACCTCGCGTTCGCCGTCGCCGTCCCCGTCTCCGAACCCGCCGACGGCGGCGAGCGACCCGACGTCACGGGACCACACCACCTCGCCGGTGGCCCCGTCGACGGCGTAGACGCCCCCGTCGACCGTCGCGACCCAGAGTTCCAGCGCGGGGTCGTCGTCGGCCTGCCCCGACGCGACCCACGAGACGCCGGGGTCGTCGCCGACGCCGGTCGACCACTCGACGTCGGCCGCCGACGTCGCCTCGTCCGTCTCGCCGTCGTCGCCAACCGTTGGCGAGAGGAGCGTGAGCGTGCCGTCGCGCTGAGCGACGAACACCTCGCGGCCCCCGTCGCCGTCGACGTCCGCGACGACCGGGCGTGCCCAGACGTAGTCATCGAGGGCGTACTGCCACCGCCGCTCGCCGTCGGTGTCGAAGACCGCGACGGTCCCGCGGACGTCGACGACGACCGTCTCGGGCGCGGCGCTCGCCCCGATGTCGGCGACGACCGGGCGTGTGTAGCCGTAGTCGGCGAGTGAGCTTCGCCGCAGGAGCGTCCCGTTCTGGTCGTAGACGCGGAGGTCCTCCGCCGTCGTGGCGACGAGCACCTCGTCGGTTCCGTCGCCGTTCGCGTCGGCCACCGCGGGGTCGGCTACGGCGTGGATGGTACACTCGTCGACGGGGGCGCGCCACACGACGCCGCCGTCCGCGCTGTGGAGGGCGGTCAGTTCACAGCCGTCCGCCGTTCCGGGGCCGCTCAGCGGGGCGTACACCCGTCCCGCCGCGACTGCCGGGGCGTGGTGGTTGCCGCCGATGTCTCTCGCGGTGTCGCTCGTCCACAGCGGCGTCTCTGCCGCCGCGCCGCCCGGGACGCCGAGCCCCGTCGTGCCGACGACGGCGACGAGCAGGCCCCCCGCGAGGAGGCCGACGGCCACCGCACCCACGGTTCGGGTGAGGCCGGCGTCGCCGACTGCCCGGCCGACTGCGACGAGACCGACGGCCACGAGCGCGAGGCCCAGTGCGACGCCGACCCACGAGGGGACCGTCGAGAGCGGTGAGAGGGGAGCGGGGTCGCGCGCGGTGCCGCCGTGGGCGGCCACGGAGGTAGACAGAGTGACGAGAGCGGTGACCACGACGAGCGCGACGGAAGCGAGTCGCGCCGCGGTCGTCTGCGCTCGACTGCAGTCCATACGCGTGTGACGGGGAGCGCCGACAAAACGGGGTCGGTTCGGCGTCACACCCAGCCGAGATACGACAGCGACACGCCGACCTGAGCGACGCCGGCGACGACCATGACGAGCGCGGCGACCCGCTGGACGGTCCCCACGTGACGTGAGACGCCCCGGAGCGCGTCGCTACCGACGGCAGCGAGGAGCGTCACGCCGAGGAGCGGCAGCGCCATCGAGACGGCGTAGACGGCGACGACGGCGACGGCCTGTCCCGTCGGGAGCGTGAGCGCCTGAGCGGCGACGCCGAAGACGACGGGGAGCACGCACCCGGCCGCGGCGACGGCGTACACGCCGCCGAAGAGGACGAACCCCGGGACTGACGAGCGATGTTCGGGGAGGAGCAGGTGGACCTGGGGCGCCCGCCCGGTCAACAGCGCGAGTCCGAAGGCGACGAGGGCGACGCCGACGACCGGTTCGAGGACGGCGAGGTTCGAGACGGTGCGTGTCCCGAGCGAGACGAGTGCGCCACCGACGAGAGCGAGGACCGCGAGCGCACCGAGCGTCGCCGCACTGCCGCGGACCACCGCACCGAGGATGTCGGCGTCCTCTTGGCTGAGGTAGTAGCCGACGTAGCCCGGCAGGAGCGGGTACGCACAGGGCGCGAAGAACGTCGCTAGGCCCGCGCTGAGCGCGAAGGCGAGCGTCCCGGAGAAGGCGTCGAGGGCCGGCATCAGACGACAGTCGAGAGCTGCTCGCGGAGCTGTGACTCGCTGGCGACACCCCGGTGGGTCCAGACGACCTCGCCGGAGCCGTCGGCGAGAGCGAGGAAGGGGAGACTGCCGGCCCCGAGTTCGCTCATGAGTCGGCTCTCGGGGTCGTGTCCGACCGTCCAGCGGCCGTCGTGGTCGACCCACCACTGGCGGATGTCGTCCAGCGTGAGGCCGCCTCCGACGCGTTCGTTCGTCACGGAGACGAACGCGACGCGGTCGCCGAACGACTCGTACACCGGGACGAGGCTCCGCATCTGCGCTTCACACGGGACACACCACGTCGCGAAGAGGTCCACGAGCGTCGGGCGCCCGGGGACCGGAACACGCTGGCGGCCCGCGGTTGACCCGCGCGTGTCGATGGTGTCGACGGTGACGGCGTCGCCACTGCCGCCGAGGCCGTTGAACGCGACGTAGCCCGCGCCACCGGTCAGTGCGAGCCCACCGACCGCGGCGACGACCTGTCGACGGTTCATCCGCACGTCCCTCCGTCAGCGGTCGCTCGCATCGTTCGTAGCTCCTCGCCCGCGGGGTAAAGCCCGCGTGGTGTTGTGCGTGTCGCCCGCGCAGCGAGAGACGGGGCCGCCGCTCCGGTGGTCCATGTCCACCGTCACGACCGGGCGCGCTCGACCGCCGAACGGACGGCGTCGAACGTCGCGGACACCTGCTGGCCGTTCACGAACACCGCCGGGGTCCCCTGTGCCCCCATGTCGAGGCCGCGCTGACGGTCGGTCTCGAGGACCGGTCGGTACCGGACGTTCTCCGCGGCCGCCCGGACGTCACAGCCGTCGGCACCGACGTCGTTCGCCAGCGACTCGACGAGCGACATCGAGTACGACCCCTGGTTCTCGAAGAGCGCCTTCGCGTAGTCGAAGAACGTCTCGTCGTCGGTCGAATCCTGGACGGCACGCGCGGCGCTCGCGGTGGCCCACGACCACTGCTGGCTCACCGGAATCGGGAGGTCGTGGTGTTCGTAGCGGACGCCGTCGCCGACGAGTTCGCTCTCGATATCGGGGAACTCCTCGAGGTGGTACGTCTGACAGTGGGGACAGGAGAAGTCCTCGAACGACATGACGGTCACGCCGGCGTCGTCGGGGCCGAGCGCGGGAGCCGGGAGCGACTCGACCGTCTCGCGCGCGGAGAGGTCGCAGTTCGTGTCGTCACCGCCGCCGGACCCGGTGACGGAGCCGAGGCACCCGGCCGTCGCGGCCAGCGTCGCACTGGCACCGGCGAGGAGGGCACGTCGAGTCGTGTGCATACCCGACGTGAGGCGACAGGGCTACTTAGGCGGCGTGGTAGGCGGGCCAACACGGCTTTGTGCGCGGCGTGCCCATCGAGGGTCATGCCGACCGTCCGGTTCCGCGGCCGCGAGTTCGACTGTGTCCACGGTGCCGTCCTCCGCGACGTCCTCCTCGCGGGCGGCGAGTCACCGCACAACGGTGCGTCGGAGGTCGCGAACTGCCGCGGCCTCGGTTCCTGCGGCACGTGCGCCGTCGAAGTGTCGGGTCCCGTCTCCGACCGGACGCGTCGCGAGCGACTGCGACTGCGCGTCCCGCCGCACGACCCCGACGCCGGGCTCCGGCTCGCCTGTCAGACCCGGGTGCTGGGCGACGTCACGGTGGAGAAACACGACGGGTTCTGGGGGCAGCACGTCTCCGCGGGGCGCGACGACTGACTGGCTGACGTTGCCCTACCGCCGGGGCGCGTGGACGATGGGAATCGTCTCCCCGCAGGCGTCGCAGGCCGCGTCTGTCGTCTCTCTCCCCGGCCGGTCCGGGTCGTCGCCGGCGGGTTCTGCCGTGACGAACCGGTGTCCGGTCGGGAGCGAGACGTACGTCGAGGCGCCGCAGGCGGGACAGGTGACCGAGACGAGCGACACGGGACGAAGGGACGTCGGTGCGGGGATTATACGCACCGGTCGGCCTCTCCGTTCACGCCG
>NZ_JBEPXO010000112.1:0-10391 GCF_041641895.1 Salinigranum sp.
TGGGGTTCTCCAGTTCGCCGCCCTCGACGGCGCGCGACCAGAGGTTCGTGTCGATGCTCCAGACGCCCTCGTTGCCGGCCTCGACCGGGAGCTCCTTCTCGGCGGCGTACTCGATCTCCCACTCGCGGGTGAGTCCGAGTTCGCGCACGGGCGCGATGACGTCGAGGTCGGAGGCGCGCCAGACGGCCTCGAACCGGAGCTGGTCGTTCCCCTTGCCGGTGCAGCCGTGTGCGAGCGCGTCACAGTCGTGCTCCTCGGCGACGTCGAGGATGGCCTGTGCGATGACGGGGCGGGCGAGCGCCGTCCCGAGGGGGTAGCCCTGGTACGTGGCGTTCGCCTTCACGCCGCGGAAGCACGTCTCGGCGAACTCCGCCTTGGCGTCGACGACGTAGTGTTCTAACCCCAGAGCCTCTGCGGTCTCTTCTGCCTCTTCGAACTCCGACTCGGGCTGACCGACGTCGACTGTGACGCCGATGACCTCGTCGTGTCCGTACTCTTCTTCCAGGAGCGGGACACAGACCGTGGTGTCTAGCCCGCCGGAGAACGCGAGTGCGACGCGTGTCATATACATCGTTGTAGCACCGTTCACGGGCTTAAATTTGTTGTTTTAGATTATGAAAGAAAACCGTAGAGAAGCCTATAGGCGACACAAGCGTCGTTGAAACCGTATGAGCGAATCGCGAGGTGAGTGAGTAGTAGTGGGCCTAACGGCCCGGTCGTCGCGGTCGTCGGACGCCCGCGGCGGGCGCGACGGGGACAGGACGGACTCCCGAAGAAGCGGGCGTGGGAGTGGGAATCCGTGTCATCAGTTGTTCTTTGCTCCTTCGCGCTACTAAAACGTTGCGAGACGGTCGTGAGCGTGTGGTGAGCGTGTGGTGAGCGTGTGGCGAGTGGAGAGAGGGTATCCAGGAACGGTCGGCCGCGGACGCGTCGACTCGGCTCCGAGACTCGGCGAGAGTGTCGCGCGACGCACGGGCGCGGTGACCACTGCCCGGCATCGCCTCGTCGTCGCTCGTCGAACCCCTCCACGAACACCCACACGCTGCGCACGCCTCACGGGTCGCCCCGAACCACCGTCGTAGCCACCGGCAGTTCCCACCGCTCACACCTATCTTTACGTCGTGGCCGTCAGAAGCCACGCCGTATGGCAGACGACGATTCACAGCCAGGCTTCAACACCCGGAGCCTCCACGCCGGTCAGGAACCGGACGCCGCGACGGGTTCGCGCGCCCCGCCCATCTACCAGACCACCTCGTACGTCTTCGACGACGCCGACGACGCCGCCGCGCAGTTCGCGCTCGAAGCGGAGGGGTACATCTACTCGCGGCTGATGAACCCCACCCTGGAGATGCTCCAGGGCCGCATCGCCTCGCTGGAGAACGGTATCGGCGCCGCCGTCACCGCCTCGGGGATGGCGTCGTTCGACCTCGCGACGTTCCTCCTCGCCGAGGCGGGGGACAACATCGTCAGCGCCTCCTCGCTCTACGGGGGAACGTACACCTACCTCACCCACACCGTCGAGCGGCGCGGCGTCACGACGCGGTTCGTCGACACGCTCGACTACGACGCCTACGCCGAGGCCATCGACGAGGACACGGCGTACGTCCACCTGGAGACGATCGGCAACCCCGCGCTCGACACGCCCGACATCGAGCGCATCGCCGACATCGCCCACGAGCACGGGGCCCCCCTGTTCGTCGACAACACGTTCGCCACGCCCTACCTCTGCCGCCCCCTCGACCACGGCGCGGACCTCGTCTGGGACTCGACGACGAAGTGGCTCCACGGGGCCGGTTCGACTGTCGGCGGCGCGCTCGTCGACGGCGGCTCCTTCCCCTGGGCGGAACACGCCGAGAAGTACTCCGAGATCGCCAAGCCGAACCCCGCGTACCACGGCGTCAACTTCGCCGAGACGTTCGGCGACGCCGCCTTCACCTACGCCGCCATCGCCCGCGGCCTCCGTGACCTAGGGAACCAGCAGTCGCCGTTCGACGCCTGGGTCGTCCTCCAGAAACTGGAGTCGTTCCCGCTCCGCATGGAGAAACACTGCGAGAACGCGATGATCGTCGCGGAGTTCCTCGACGACCACCCCGAGGTGGCGTGGGTCAACTACCCCGGCCTGGAGAGCCACCCGACCCACGACAACGCCTCCGAGTACCTCGACGGGGGGTACGGCGGGATGATCACGTTCGGCCTCGACGGCGGCTACGACGCGGCCAAGGGCACCGTCGACGGCGTCGAAGTCGCCTCGCTCCTCGCGAACGTCGGCGACGCCAAGACGCTGGTCATCCACCCCGCGTCCACGACCCATCAGCAACTCACCGAGGCCGAACAGGAGGCCGCGGGCGTCACGCCCGACATGGTCCGCCTGTCGGTCGGTATCGAGGACCCGGAGGACATCCTCGCGGACCTCGACGACGCTATCTCCGAGGCGACGCGGTAGGGGTCGGTCGGCGCTCGGCCGACGCTCCGGCGGCTCGGACGGCACTCCGGCGGTTCGGCAGACGCGCGACGACGCGTGACAGGACGTTTTTGTACGGCGCCGCGAAAGGTCTCTCCGTGCTCTCGCCGCTCCTTCTGGTCGGACTCGGTGTCGCTGTCTTCGTCGGTTTCAACATCGGCGGGTCGAACACCGGCGTCGCCTTCGGTCCCGCCGTCGGGAGCGGTGCCGTCTCGAAACTGGTCGCCGGCTTCCTGATGACCGGCTTCGCCTTCCTCGGCGGGTGGACGGTCGGCCGCCGGGTCGTCACGACGCTCGGCTCGAACCTCGTCCGGGGCGACCCTTTCACCCTCCCGGTGAGCATCGGCGTGCTGTTCTTCATCGGCGGGGCGCTCTTCGTCTCGAACGTCCTCGGGGTGCCGGCGTCGACGTCGATGACCGCCGTCGGCGCCATCGCCGGCCTCGGTCTCGCGCGGAACGCGCTGGCGACCGACGTCGTCCTCGAAATCGTCTCGTGGTGGATCGTCGCCCCGCTCGTCTCCTTCTGGGTGAGCGGGATGGTCGGCCGGTACGCCTACGACGCCATCGAGGAGCGGGTCGCGGTCGACACGAGTGACGGGTCACTGTTCACGGTCGACCGCTCCGGGATTCCGACCCCGCAACTCGCCGACGAGACCACGCCTCGGGAGGCGACTGGCGTCGTCCTCGTCGTCGCCATCGCCTGCTTCATGGCGTTCTCGGCGGGCGCGTCGAACGTCGCGAACGCCGTCGCGCCGCTGGTCGGGTCGGGACAGCTCTCGATGAACGCGGGCATCCTCCTCGCCAGCGGTGCCATCGGCCTCGGTGCGCTCACCATCGCCCGCCGGACCCTCGACACGATGGGCGAGGGCCTCACCGAACTGCCGCTGACCGCTGCGCTCGTCGTCGCCAGCGTGAGCGCGACGCTCGTGACAGCGCTGTCGGCCATCGGCATCCCCGCCAGCTTCGTCGTCATCGCCACGATGAGTACGGTCGGTCTCGGCTGGGGCCGCGCGACGCGCGCCGAGGGGTCGCTCGTGGTGGACGCCGACGCCGTCGAGGACCTGACCGAACCCGACGTCGCCATCGACGACCTCTACCGGCCGTGGACCACGCTGCGCGTCGTGGTCCTCCAGAACGCCGTGCCCGCCGTCGCGACGGTCGGTGCGTACCTGCTGTTCTCCGTCTGGTAGCCGGCCCCGCACCGCAGACTCCTCGCGTCGGCTCCCGGTGTCTCGCCGAGAACAGCAGGCACTAAACCCGTGAGGTACGTCCCTTCGCTGTGGTCGAACTCCTCCTCATCCTCGGACTCGGGGTGGCCGTCTTCGTCGGCTTCAACATCGGCGGGTCCTCGACGGGTGTCGCGTTCGGCCCGGCCGTCGGGAGCGGCGTCGTCTCGAAACTCGCCGCCGCTGCACTGATGACCGGGTTCGCGCTCCTCGGCGGGTGGACCGTCGGTCGGGAGGTCGTCGAGACGATGGGCGGTCAGATCGTCCCGCGCGACGAGTTCACCCTCGCGGCGAGCGTCGGCGTGCTGTTCTTCGTCGGACTGGCGCTGCTCATCTCGAACGTCTTCGGGGTGCCGGCGTCGACGTCGATGACCGCTGTTGGCGCCATCGCCGGCCTCGGCGTGGCGACGGGGACTCTCGACGAGGCCATCATGCTCGAAATCGTCTCGTGGTGGATCGTCGCCCCCGTCCTCGCCTTCTGGGTCTGTGCGGTCATCGGCCGCTACGTCTACCCGTACCTCGACGCCCGTCTCCAGCTCGGCCGTTCGGACGGCCCACTGGTGGTCGTCGACCGTCTCGACGTCCCGTTTCCCCGGCTCAGTATCGGCGTTCCGATCCCCGGGCTCGGCCCCGGTACCACCGTCCGGGAACTCGGGACCGTCGTCCTCGTCGTCGTCATCGCCTGCTACATGGCGTTCTCGGCGGGCGCGTCGAACGTCGCGAACGCCGTCGCGCCGCTGGTCGGGTCGGGACAGCTCTCGATGAACGGTGGTATCCTCCTCGCCGGGGGCGCCATCGGTCTCGGCGCGTTCACCATCGCCCGCCGGACCCTCGACACCGTCGGCAACGACCTCACCGAACTGCCGCTCCTGGCGGCGCTCGTCGTCGAGACGGTGAGCGCGACGTTCATCGCCTTCCTCTCGGCCATCGGTATCCCGGCCAGCCTGGCCGTGTCGGCGACGATGTGTATCGTCGGTCTCGGCTGGGGTCGAGCCACCCGGACCGTGACGCTCGGGGAGGCGGTCCGCGGAGCCTCCCCCGAACTGTCGGTCGACGCCCTCGCAGCCGACTCGCCCGACGAGGTCGCCCCGATCGGTGAAGCCGACGACACGCTCACCGCCCACAAACTGTTCGACCCGGGGACGACGGGACGGATCATCTTCTTCTGGTTGCTCACCCCGTCAGTGTCGGCCGTCACTTCGTATCTGCTCTTCTCTGCGGTCGCGCTCTGACCGTCCGTCGACACCGCTCGTGTTCACCTGTCCACCCGGACGGGTTTTGGCCGACCAAAAACGGTGACAGCGCGGGAAAAAGTCGGGGAGAACAGCAAAGCCTAATGACGTGGGATTCGAATCACCGGACGAGATGCCTACGGTAGAATACCTCAACTACGAAGTACTCGACGACCAGGGCTGGGACATGGACGACGACGACCTCTTCGATAAAGCCGCCGACGCCGGCCTCGACGACGAGGACTACGGCAGTCTGGAGGTCAACCAGGGCGAGTACATCCTCGAAGCCGCGGAGGCGCAGGGCTACGACTGGCCCTTCTCGTGCCGCGCGGGTGCCTGTGCGAACTGTGCTGCGATTCTGACGAAGGGCGGTATCGACATGGACATGCAGCAGATCCTCTCCGACGAGGAAGTCGACGACAAGATGGTCCGCCTGACCTGCATCGGCACGCCGACGGAGGACGAGGTCCAGATCGTCTACAACGCCAAGCACCTCGACTACCTCCAGAACCGCGTCATCTAACCCAGGTCGTCGACCACCGTTCTCCGTTTTTTATCGCCTCGACAGCCGCAGCGCCCGGCCGCGTTCTCGGCGCTGATTCTCCCACCCAAAGGGCTAACTCCCTCCCCCACCCCGCCGTCTGTATGTTCGCATCGGTACCCGACCTCCTGCGTCTCGTCGCCATCCCCGTGCTGGCTTGGGCGGCGCTCTCCGACGTCCGGACGCGACGGGTCCCCAACCGCCTGTGGCCGCCGCTCGCGGCCCTGGGCGTCGTGCTCCTCGTGTGGGACCTCTTCGCACACCTCCCGCCGGCGACGTTCGACGACCGCCTGTTCCTGATTCAGGTCGGGGTCAGTGTGGTCTTCGTCGTCCCCTTCTCGTGGCTGTTCTGGCGAATCGGCGGTTTCGGCGGCGCCGACGCGAAGGCGCTCATCGTCCTGGCGCTCCTGCTCCCGACCTACCCGGTGTACTTCCTCCCCTCGACGGCGCTGCCGCTCGTCGAGGCACCGCTCGGGGTGTTCTCCTTCACGGTCCTGACGAACACCGTCGTGGTCGCCGTCGTCTACCCCCTCGCCATCGGCGTGCGGAACCTCCTCGCGGGCGACGTCGCGCCGATCATGCTCTTCGGTCGGCGAGTCGACGTGACCGACGTCCCGACCGAGCACGGTCGACTCTTCGAGACCCCCGACGGCTACACCCGTGGCGGCCTCGACCTCGACGCCCTCCGGATGTACCTCCGGTGGCGCGGCAGTTCGTTCGCGACGCTGCTCGACGCTCCCGAGACGCTCCGTGACCCCACGACGGTCGACGAGACGTTCGACCCGACCGATGGTCGCGTCGACGCGACGGAGGTTGCCACAGACGGCGGCGTCGCTCACGACGCCGAGACGGCCGGCTGGCGTGAGACGGTCACGACGCTCGCTCCCGGAGCCGACACGGACGCGTTCGACGACCCCTGGGCGGCCGAGCGGTTCCTCGACAGCATCGACGGCACTGCCTACGGCACCACTCCGGAGACGCTGCGCGAGGGCCTCGAACTCGTCTCGACCCGCGAGCGGGTCTGGATTTCGCCCGGCATCCCGTTCCTCGTCCCGATGTTCGTCGGCCTCCTCCTCGCGTTCACCTACGGCGACGTGCTGTTCGGCCTCCTCGCGGTGCTCGGCCTCGGGTGAGACCCCGTGTGCGAACGGACGGCACGCTCCCTCCCGGTCGACGGTGTGCCGTCACGTCGTGGCCCGCCGACCGACCATCGTCAGCGCATCACCCCGGTTGGCCGCCGCTTCGCAGATGAATCCACGGACGACACAAGACATATCGGCCGTACGTTCCTCGTACTCTCCATGAGTGATGCAGACGCCGCTGTCGGCAGCGAGGTCGGCGTCGACCTCGATGTCGGTGACGACGGCCTCGTGCCGGCCGTCGCCCAGGACGCGGAGACGGGTGAGGTGTTGATGCTCGCGTACGTGACGCGCGAGGCGCTCTCGCGTACCCTCGAAACCGGTCGGGCCCACTACTACTCGCGGAGCCGCGACGAACTCTGGGAGAAGGGAGCGACCAGCGGACACACCCAGGAAATCCGGGAGGTCCGCGTCGACTGCGACGGCGACGCGCTCTTGTACCTCGTCGAGCAGTCCGGCGGAGCGTGTCACACGGGCTACCGTTCGTGTTTCTACCGCCGCGCCGACGGGAGCGTCGTCGGTGACAAGGTGTTCGACCCGGACGACGTCTACTGATGGCCGGGACCGTCCCTGCCGCCGACGTCACCGTCGACGACCTCGCGGCCGCCCGCGAGCGCCTCCGGCAAGCGGAGGCCGCCGTCGACGACTACGGCGAGTCCGAGGCCCGCAGGGTCGCCGAGGCGTACGAGGACGCGACCGACCTCCTAACGAACTACGAGGACACCGCGACGGGCAGCGGCGACTTCGCCGCGTACGTCGAGTTCCAGGAGCGGTTCGTGAACCTCGTCGAGGAGCTCCCGGACGACCTCCCGACCCGCGAGTCGTTCGAGGAGGCGAACGACCTGCTCGACCGTCGCCGGCTCGCGAAGAAACACTTCGACCGCGCGCGCGACCTGCTCGCCCCCGCTCGCGAGGCAGTCGAGGCGCTCGACGAGCGCGAGGCCGCCCGCGGCCACCTTCGAGAGACGAGACAGGCGGTCCGGCGTCGCCTCTCGACGCTCGAGGAGGAAATCCGGTACCGCGAGCGACTGCTCGACCTCGGCGCGGCGGACCTCGACGCCCCGACCGAACGGCTCCGTGACCCCATCGAAACCTACAACAGCGCGGTCACGGACGGGTTCGAGCGGTTCCGGCGCGAGGAGTCGGCCCGCGATCTGCTCGACCTCGTCGCGACTACGACGGCGTACCCGCTCGTCGAGTTCACGCCGCCACCCGAGTCGCTCCGGGCGTATCTCGACGACGCGCCCCTCGGCTCCGAGCCACTCCCGACGCTCCTCGAGTACGTCGGCTACTCCCGGTCGAAACTCGACCACTACGTCGACGACCCCGACCGCTTCCGGACACACGTCGCGACGCACGAGACGTACCTCACGCGCCTCGACGCGACGCCCCTGACGGTCGGCTGGCCGCCGCCGGAGGCAGGTGAACTCCGACGAGACGCCGAGGAACTGGTCGCCGTCGTCGCCCGCTTCGCCGACGAGTCGGTCGTGTCACACGCCCGTCGCGTCCGTGACCTCGCCCTCCGCGACGACTACGAACGGCTCCGTCAGTCGGCCGTCGCCCGCGACGAACTCGCCGAGAAGGAACGCGACCGTCTCGCCTCCGGTGCGGTCGAGGCGGAACTCGCCGACCTGCGCGCAGAACGTGACCGCCTGCGGTCCGCACTCGACGACGGAGAAAGCTGATGATCTCTCCGGTCGCGGCCGTCGCGGCAGTCGTCGGGCTGGCGACAGTCGTCGCCGGCGCCGCGTGGCTCCGCGAACCGGAACAGGTCCACCGCCTGCAGGTGCGGTATCTCGGTAGTGCTCCCCGCGACCGGTCGGTCGTGCGCCGCGGCGCGCTCCCACGCGGGTTCGCGCTGGTCGTCCTCGGCTGTCTCTGTCTCCTGTTCGTCGTCCTCTCGGTCTAACCTAGCTCCCCTCGCGGCTGTCGAGGAGCACCTGCTCGACCTCCGTGGCGAGCGCCTCGGCACGGTCGGCGTCCCGCGCCTCCGCGTAGACGCGGACGACCGGCTCGGTCCCGGAGGGGCGGACGAGCACCCACGCGTCGCCGTAGTCCAGCCGGTAGCCGTCGATGGTGTTCGGTTCGACGTCCGCCGTCTCGGCGTACGTCTCGGCGGCTTCGAGCATCGCCGTCAGCTCTCCCTCCGACTCGTAGTGAACGTTCACGCGGGCCGCGTGGTACGCCGAGAAGGGGGCGACCACCTCGCTCGCGGGCCGGTCGGCGACGAGTTCGAGGAACATCGCACCGGTGTACGCGCCGTCGCGGACCAGTCGGTAGTCGGGGAAGAAGACGCCGCCGTTCCCCTCGCCGGCCACCGGGACTGTCGCGCCGTTGGCCTGCAGCGTGCGGATGTGCGTGATGATGTTCGTCGACCCGATGGGCGTGAGTTCGAGCGTCGCGTCCGCCTCCGAGACGGCGTCGACGACCCGCTGTGAGACGTTGACCGCGGAGACGAACGTGTCGCCCGCGTCGAGATGCGCCGCAGCGAGCGCCGCCATCGACGACTCCCCGTCGATGAACTCCCCAGTCTCGTCGACGAACACCGCCCGGTCGGCGTCGCCGTCGTGAGCGATACCGAGGTCCGCGTTCGCGGCCCGGACCAGCCGCGAGAGGTCCGTCAGGTGGCTGCCGACGGGTTCGGGCTGGCGACCCGGGAACCGGCCGTCCGGCGTCGCGTTCACCGTCACCACCTCACAGCCCAGTCGTCGGAAGAACCCGGGGCTGGTGAGCGCGCCCGCTCCGTGGCCCGGGTCGAGCGCCACGGTCAACGCGGCGTCGGCGATGGCCTCGCGGTCGACCGACGCGAGGAGGTCGTCGACGTACGCGCGGTTCGCCGAGTCGACGCGTCTGACCTCCCCGATCTCGTCCCACGGCTTCAAGTCGAACTCCTCGCTCAGCACGTGGTCCTCCACCGCTTCGAGGACGTCGACGGTGAGTTCGACGCCGTCGCTCCCGACGAGTTTGACGCCGTTGTACTCCGGAGGGTTGTGTGAGGCGGTGATGTGGACCGCGGGCACCGCTTCGACCTCACAGTAGCGGACGACTGCCGGCGTCGGCACCACGCCGAGACGGTCGACGTCGAGCCCAGCGCTCGCCAGGCCGGAGGCCGCGGCGTTCGTGAACATCTCGCCGGAGGTCCGGGTGTCACGCGAGACGACGGCCCGGTCGCCGTCCCAGACGGTCCCGGCGGCCTGTGCCACCCGCAGGACGAACGCCGGGGTCAACTCCTCGGTGACCACCCCGCGCGTCCCGCTGGACCCGAAAATCTTCATCGACTGTCCCTGTGTGGCCCGCCCCCAAAGCCGTTCCGAACGGGTGCGACGTTCCACCCCCTCCGCCGGGCGGTTTCGTCCCTCCGCGTGTCGGTGTGTTTACGGCCTCGCTCTTCTTCCGACCCGGTATGTTCCCGACGTTCGAAGTCGTCCCCGCGGTCGACATGCAAGACGGCGAGGTGGTCCAGCTCGTCCAGGGTGAACGCGGCACCGAGAAACGGTACGGTGACCCGGTCGAGGCGGCTCGTCGGTGGGTCGACGCCGGCGCCAAGACGCTCCACCTCGTCGACCTCGACGGCGCGTTCGAGGGCGAGCGGAAGAACGCCGCCGCCGTCGAGGCAGTCGTCGACGCCGTCGACGTGCCGGTCCAACTCGGCGGCGGAATCCGGACCGCCGACGACGCTCGGGCCCTCCTCGACAGCGGGGTCGACCGCGTCATCCTCGGGACGGCCGCGGTGAACGACCCCGACATCGTCGCCGAGATTTCGGAGACTCACCCGGGGAGCGTCGTCGTCTC
>NZ_JBEPXO010000113.1:0-10305 GCF_041641895.1 Salinigranum sp.
GTGGTGGTCATCCCCGCCATGTCGCTCCCGGTGTCGGGTTCGGAGACGGCCAGCCCCGAGACCTGGTCGTGGGCAGCGACCGGTTCGAGCCACTTCTCGGCCTGCTCGTCGGTCCCGTAGTCATCGACGATGCTGCAGCCGAAGCTCGCCAACTGGAGGGTCAGCGCGATGCCCGCGTCGGCGCGGAACAGTTCCTCGGCGATGGCCAACTGCTGGAGCAGGTCGTACCCCTCCCCGCCCCACGCCTCGCCGATGTCGCCCGCGACGAGACCGGCGTCCATCCCGGCTTCGAGGACGTCCCACGGATACTCGCCCGAGATGTGGTAGTCGGCGGCGACTGGTTCGATGTGTTCGGCGGCGAACGCCCGCGCCCGCTCCTTCACTGGGTGCGCGTACTCGGGGACGACGCTGTCGTCGAGGAGGTCCATACACCGGGGTTCGTGGCGACCGTGAAAATAGTTCGTGAACGTCTCTCCGGCGGTGCTGACGCGGAGACGAGTGGCCCACGGGTCGGGGGACCCGAGGCCGTCACCCACCCCCGCGAACGAGCCGGCACGGAGGCCGCACCGTCACGTGCCACCCGCAACACCTCGGCGGTCGGCGCGCGAGAGTGAGCGAAGCGAGCGAACGCGCGAGGGTCGGCTCGCGGCTCTGTCCGCGAGCGACCGGCTGGGGTGGGTGAGGCTGCGGTCCACCGCGCCCGTGTGTCGTGCGGTCAGACCGCTCGGAGACCGGCGACCACGACTCTACTGACGACACGGACGACGTCATCCCCTACTCACTCTCACCGAATCCCCCTCCCAACTGCTCACTCGTCTTCCGGCGCGGCCTCCTCCGGCGGCTCGACGGTGTGGTCGGCGTACTCCTCCCTGAGGACCTTCTTGTCGAACTTGCCAGTCGCGGTTTTCGGTACCGAGTCGATGTAGACGACGTCGTCGGGGAGCCACCACGTCGGATACTCCTCCGCGAGGAAGTCCATGATGTCGTCCCGGAGCGGCCCCTCGCCGATGCCCTCGCGCGGGACGACGAACGCCACCGGGCGCTCCTGCCACCGCTCGTGGGGGACGCCGACGACCGTCGCCTCGCTCACGTCGTCGTGGGCCATGATGGCGTTCTCCAGCTCCTGGCTCGAAATCCACTCCCCGCCCGACTTGATGACGTCCTTCGCGCGGTCGACGATCTGGATGTACCCCTCGGGGTCGACGCGGACGACGTCGCCCGTCTTCAGCCAGCCCTCCTCGAAGTCGGCCTCGTTCGCGTCCGACCGACCGAAGTACTCCGTCGTCACCCACGGCCCGCGAATCCACAGTTCGCCGAAGTCCTCGTCGTTCCACGGGACCTCGCCTTCTTCGCCCATCACCTTGAACTCCAGTCCGGGGAGGACGAGCCCCTGTTTGACCCGTTTCTCGTCGCGCTTCTCGGCGGGCCACTCCTCCATCCCGGGCTTGAGATGCGCCGCGGCCGCGACGGGCGACGTCTCGGTCATCCCCCACGCGTGCAACACCTGTACGTCGTACTCCTCCTCGTACGTCCGGATGAGCGACTTCGGCGCGGCCGCCCCGCCGATGGCGATGCGTTCGAGCGACGAGAGGTCCGCGTCGTGCTCCTCGAGGTAGTCCAGGAGGCCGAGCCAGACGGTGGGGACGCCCGCCGTGAACGTCACCCCTTCCTCCTCGATGAGGTGAGCGATGTCGGCCGGGTCGGGCGACGGGCCGGGGTAGACGTGTTTGCCTCCCGCGGCAGTCACCGCGTGCGGGAGGCCCCAGGCCATCACGTGGAACATCGGGACGACGGGCATCACGACGTCGTCGGCGCGGATGTCGAGGCCGGCCTCCGGGAGAATCCCCATCGTGTGCGCCCACATCGTCTGCTGCGTGTACTCGACGCCCTTCGGCCTCCCCGTCGTCCCCGACGTGTAGCACATCCCCGCCGGCGTCTCCTCGTCCAGGTCGGGCCAGTCGTACGTCTCGTCCGCGCCCGCGAGGAACGACTCGTAGTCGGTCACGGGCGAGAGCGACGTCTCCGGCACCTCGCTGCCCATCACGACGAACTGCTCGACGCTGTCGAACGCCCCGTCGGCGTCGGCGTAACAGCTCTCCAGCTTCTCGACGAGCGAGTGGTCGACGAACACCACCCGGTCTCGGGCGTTCTCGACGATGTACTGGACGTGGTGGTCGGGCAGCAGCGGGTTGATGGTGTGAAGCTGTGATCCGCGGCACGGGACGGCGAAGTACGTCTCGAAGTGTCTGGTGTGGTTCCAGCAGAACGTCGCGACGCGCGCGTCCCGGTCGACCTCGGCGTCGTCGAGCGCGTTCGCCAACTGTGCGACGCGTCGCTCGTAGCCGGCGTACGTCGTCCGTTCGATCCCCTCGTGGGTCCGCGAGACGACCTCACGCTCGGGGTAGAGTCGCGCCGCTCGCCACAGGAACGGCCGTAACGTCTGTGCTGTCGTACCTGCCATACTCCGTGCTGACGCGGAACCGTAATGATTGTTCCTCTGAGACGACGGCCCGGACGGGGTGGAGACCGGAGGTCAGCTCGCGTCGTCCGCCCCGTCCGGGTCGTCGTCCGTCTCCTCGGACTGCTCGGAGTCGACGCGCTCGTCTGCGTCTGCGGGTTCGTCGTCCGGGAGGACCTCCCGGACGAAGTCCGGCGTCTCGGGTTCCTCGGGTTGGTCGTCCGCCTCCGCCGTCGGTTCCTCGTCCGGGTCGGCCGCCTCGTCGGCCTGGACGCGCTCGCCCGGACTCCAGTCGGACCCGCCGATGAGGAACGTCTCGGCCTCGTCCCCTCCGCCCGCGGCGTCGTCGCCGTCGTTCTCCGTGTCGGTGCGCTCGTCTACGGGTTCGTCGACGTCCTCGTTCCCGGCGTCGTCTGCCACGCCCTCTCCCTCGTCGGCCGCTGCGCGCCGTGCGGCCGTCTCGTCGGCTCTCGCGTCGTCGTCCACCGCGACGTCCAGTTCGCGGTCGGGCCCCGCCTCCGATTCGGACCCGGACATCCCGGCGACCAGGCGGTCCCGCGCTGCCGCCCGCTCGACGGTCCCCGAGGCGGTCCGCGGGAGTTCCTCGACGAACGAGACGACGCGCGGGAGTTTGAACCCCGCGAGCCGTTCGCGACAGTACGACTCGACTGCGTCGACGGTCAGGTCGTCGTCGGTCGGGACGACGAGCGCACCGACCAGTTCGCCCCACTCGTCGTCGGGGACGCCCACGACGACGACGCCGGCGACCATCGGGTGCGCGCGGAGGACGTCGGCGACTTCTCGGGGGTGGACGTTCTCCCCGCCGGTGATGATCTGGTCGTCGACCCGACCCAGGACGAACAGCCGCCCCTCGTCGTCTAGATAGCCGACGTCGCCCGTCCGCAGGCCGTGTGATCCGAACGCCGCCTCCGTCGCGTCGAGGTCGCTGTAGTAGCCCGGCGAGACGGTCGGTCCGTCGACGACGAGTTCGCCCGGCACCCCCGGTGGGGCCTCGCCGTCCCCGTCACGCACCGTGACCGATGTCCAGAAGAGCGGTCGACCGACCGTCCCGGGGTCGCCGAACGCCTCGCGGGGGGTCGCCGTCGCGACCTGTGAGGCCGTCTCCGTCATCCCGTAGGTGGGGTGGACGGGCACCGAGAAGTCCCGACAGCGCTCGACGAGTTCGTCCGGGGCGGGCGCGCCCCCGAGCAGTACTACCCGGAGCGAGTCGGCCAGCGTCCCCCGGAGGTCGAGCATGCGCTTCAGCATCGTCGGCACGAGCGAGACGCAGGTGACGTCGTAGCTGCCGACGTCGTCAGCCGTCCGACCGGGGTCGAACGACTCCTCGAGCACGACGGTCGTTCCGTACAGCGGCATGCGGAGGACGGGCGAGAGGCCGCCCATGTGGTGCAACGAGAGACAGACCAGCCAGCGGTCGTCGCCGTGTAGCCCGAGACGGAACGCCGAGGCGACTGCACTCGCCAGGAGGTTCCCCTGCGTGAGGCGGACGGCCTTCGGCGCCCCGGTCGTCCCCGACGTGAAGACGAGGAGGCGCGTGTCGCCGAGGTCCCACGCCGTCGGCGTGACGCGCTCCGGGACCGCCTCCGAGAGCGGCCGAACGGTCTCGTGTGTCGCGTCGTCGACCGAACAGACCGGTCCCTCGAACGCCGCGACGGCCGTCGCTTCGGTCTCCGCCGAACAGACGAGCGTCGTGACGTCGGCCACGTCCAACTGGTCGGCCAGTTCGCCCGCAGTGAGACCGTCGCCGACCGGGACGAGGACGGCTCCGAGGCGGTCGGCCGCGTGGACGGTACAGACCGCGGCCAGTCGGGTCTCCATCAGCATCCCGAGGTGGTCGCCCGTCTCGACCCCGAGCGCCGCGAGGCGACCGGCCAGATCGCCGACCATCGCGTCGAGGTTCGCGAAGTCGAGGGTCTCGCCGGTCGACGCGCGCACGAGCGCGGTCCGGTTCGGTGTCGCTCGCACGCGGTGGGTGAGCCAGTCCTGCATCCGTAGCCTCCCTGTCTCTGCGCGCGCACTACTGTCTTTCTCTCGGGCGGCGTCGGCCCCGTCCCGTCGACGCCGGGTCAGTGCTCGACGAACTCGACCAGGACCCCGCCGGTCGATTTCGGGTGGAGGAACGCCACCGAGTGTCCCCACGCACCGGGCCGTGGCTCCTCGTCGACGAGTTCGACGCCGAGGTCACGGGCGTGGTCGAGTGCGGCGTCGAGGTCATCGGTCACGAACGCGACGTGGTGCATCCCCGGCCCGTTCCGCTCGAGGTAGCGCGCGATGGTCCCCTCCTCCTGCGGTTCGAGGAGCTCGAAGTAGCCGCTGTCCATCTCGAGGAAGACGACGTGCATCCCGTCGAACACCTCCTCGTGAACGACGCTCGTCCCCAGGAGGTCTGCGTACAGTCCGGCCAGGGCCGAGGCGTCGTCGGTGGCGACGCCGATGTGGTCGAGTTCCATACCCCGCGCGTCGTACTCCCGAATCATAAACCGTGTCCCGGAAGACCTCTCGGACGGGGGACACGTCACCGATACCTATTTCACCCCGTCCCCCAATATGTCATCAACGACCATGAAGAATACCGCACACTGTCCGATGTGCGCGCAGCGCTTCGCCGACCGTACCGACCTGCGGGTCCACCTGATGTGTGACCACCGCAAGAGTTCGCTCACCGAGGAGTTGCTCGACGCCGTCGAGGCCAGGGACGACGACCGGACGGCCCACGAGCGCCCGGCGCTCACCGTGGCCGACCCGCAGGCGTAGGCCGCCCTTCTCTCCCGCCCGGCGCTCACCGTGGCCGACCCCGCGCAAGCGTGGGGGCCGGTCTCAGAGCGCGCTTCCCGGCTGGTACTCGCCGAACTCCTCGCGCAGCACGTTAGAAACCTCGCCGACCGTCACGCGCGCCTTCACCGCGTCGATGATGTACGGGACCAGGTTGTCGTCGCCGCGGGCGGCCGTCCGGAGCGCCTCCGTGGCCGCTTCGGCCGCCACCTCGTCTCGTTCGTCCCTGACACGCTGGAGGCGTTCGACCTGTCGCGCCTCGTCCTCCTCCGACACCTCCTCGATGTCGACTTCGGGCTCCTCGTCGACGCGGTACTCGTTGACGCCGACGATGACCCGCTCGCCCGTCTCGATCTCGCGCTGGCGCTCGAAGGCGACGTCCTGTATCTGCTGCTGGACCCACTGGTTCTTCACGCAGTCGAGCATCCCGCCGCGCTCGTCGACTTCGCCGAGAATCTCGAACGCCTCCTCCTCGACGCGGTCGGTGAGCGACTCCACGTAGTACGACCCCGCGAGCGGGTCGATGGTGTCGGCCGCCCCCGACTCGTGGGCGAGAATCTGCTGGGTCCGCAGCGCCGTCCGGACCGACTTCTCGGTGGGGAGCGACAGCGCCTCGTCCTTCCCGTTGGTGTGGAGGCTCTGCGTCCCGCCGAGGACGGCCGCGAGCGCCTGGTACGACACCCGGACGATGTTGTTCTCGACCTGCTGTGCCGTCAGCGTCGACCCGCCGGTCTGAGTGTGGAACTTCAGCTGTTTCGACTTGGGGTTCTCCGCGCCGAACCGCTCTTCCATGATGGTCGCCCACATCCGACGGGCTGCGCGGAACTTCGCGACTTCCTCGAGGATGTTGTTGTGGGCGTTGAAGAAGAACGACAGCTGTGGCGCGAACGAGTCGACGTCCAGCCCCGCATCCACGGCCGCCTGGACGTACTCGATGCCGTTGCCGAGGGTGAACGCCACTTCCTGAGCCGCAGTCGACCCGGCCTCGCGGATGTGGTATCCGGAGATGGAGATGGTGTTGAACTTCGGCGTCTCGGCCGCACAGAACTCGAAGATGTCCGTGATGAGCCGCATCGACGGCTCCGGCGGGTAGATGTAGAGGTTCCGCGCGACGTACTCCTTCATGATGTCGTTCTGGATGGTGCCCCGGAGTTGCTCGCGGTCGACCCCCTGCTCGTCGCCGACGGCGATGTACATCGCGAGGAGGACAGCGGCGGGGGCGTTGATGGTCATCGACGTCGACACCTCGTCGAGCGGGATGCCGTCGAAGACGGTCCGCATGTCGTCGATGGTGTCGATGGCGACCCCCGACTTACCAACCTCGCCGGCGGCCATCTCCGCGTCGGAGTCGTACCCCATCTGCGTCGGCAGGTCGAACGCCAGCGACAGGCCGGACGAGCCGTTGTCGATGAGGTAACGGAACCGCTCGTTCGTCTCGCGAGCGGTCCCGAAGCCGGCGTACTGCCGCATCGTCCACAGACGCCCCCGGTGCATCGTTGGGTAGACCCCTCTGGTGTACGGGTCCTCCCCCGGGAAGCCCAGGTCGTCGCGGTAGTCCGTCTCGACGTCCGCGGGCGTGTAGAGACGGTCGACCTCCTGCCCGCCGGTGTCCGTGGTGAACTGTTCCTCGCGCTCACCGAACCGCTCCAGTGTCGGTTCGAGCGTCTCCGACTCCCAGTCGGCTTTCGCCTCCCGGATGCGCTCGAGTTCGTCGGCGTCGTACATTGATTACCGTGATGGTCGGCGATGACTTAACGGTGGTCGTTACCGGGCTGAGAGAAACGTGAACGGGAGTGACGGGTGGCCGGACGGGGAGCAGAGTGGACTGGTCGGCGGTCCGACCCGCGCCGACCGGGACGACGTGCCTACGCGCGGCCCGTCGACGGCGAGCGCTCCTCGTCGCCGTTCAGGATCCGGTCGAGGATCTCGTTGAAGTCCGGTAGGTACGGCTCTGGCTCGGGGTCGTCGTCGGGGTCGTACGGTGCGATGGGCATCTCCTGAGTCCTCCGTTCAGGTCACGACAACTCACCGTCAGGTGATAACAGTTGTTCTTCGAAATCGAGTCTGTCTTCGAATACAGACAGTCGACGCGGGTCGACCACCAGCCCTCGTTGGCGGGGCGGAGAGGTACAGTTAAGCGCCGCCCCGGGCGACCCGAAGACGTGAACGAACACCTCGACGCGCTCGTCGACGCGGTCGGACCGAGCCACGACGACTGCCAGTCGGCGATGCTGGACCACGCCGTCGCCGAGGGGTTCCCGACGGTCGGTGCCGACGCGGGTGGCGTGCTCAGACTGCTGGCCCGGGTCGTCGGGGCGCGAGACGTCTTCGAGTTCGGCTCCGGGTTCGGCTACTCAGCCTCGTGGTTCGCCCGCGGGATGGACGCGGGACGGGTCGTCCTCACCGAGTACGACGAGGCGGAACTCGCCCTCGCCAGGGAGTTCCTCGACGGCGCGTACGACGTCGCGTTCGCCTTCGAGTCCGGCGACGCGATGGCGACGTTCGGACGGTACGACGGCCCCTTCGACCTGGTCCTCCTCGACCACGAGGGCGCGCGCTACGCCCCGGCGCTCGCTCGCGTCCGTGCGAAGCTCAGACCGGGGGGCGTGGTGGTCGCGGACAACGTCGCCGCCGGGCCGGTTGACACCGAGACGCTCGTCTCGATGCTGCGCGAGGACGACGCTCCCGACCCGCCCACCCGTGACGCCTCCTGGGACGTCGACACGACGACGGAGGGCATCGGCGCGTACCTCGACCTCGTCCGCTCCGACCCGGGGTTCGAGACGACGCTCCTCCCCGTCGGCGAGGGCCTCGCGGTGAGCGTCCGCGTCGAGTGACCCCCGGCGACCCAACTTATACTTACTCGACGGCGGATATGCAGTCGATGTATCTCGCAGACGAGGCGTGGCCCGACCTCGACACGTACTTCGATTCGGAGTCGCTGGCGCTCGTTCCGCTCGGCTCGACCGAACAGCACGGCCCACACCTCCCCGAGGGGACGGACCACTTCATCGCCGAAGCCTTCGCGAGAGCGGCGGCCGACCGCACCGGCTACCTCTGTACGCCCACCGTCACCGTCGGCGTCAGCCCCCACCACCGGCAGTTCCACGGGACGATGTGGGCCGACGCGCCGGCGTTCAGAGACTACGTCGAGTCCATCACCCGCAACCTCACCTACCACGGCATCGACCGGGTCGTCTACGTCAACGCCCACGGCGGCAACGTCGAGCACCTCCGGGAGGTGGGTCGCCGTCTCCACGAGTCCGAAGAGGCGTACGCCATCGAGTGGATGTGGAACGACTCCATCCCCGAACTGGTCGAGGAGGTCTTCGAACAGCCCGGCCCCCACGGCGGCCCGAAGGAGACGTCGCTCATCCAGTACCTCCACCCTGACCTCGTCCACGACGACCGGCTCGAAGATGCGAGAGACGGCGGCCTCGTCGACTGGGAGAACCACCCGGACGCGACCCGGAACGGCGCACGGACGTTCTACGACGCCATCGACAACACCGACAACGGGGTGCTGGGCGACCAGACCGACGCCACGGCCGAGAAGGGCCGGCGGCTGTTCGAGGCCGCCACCGACCAGCTCGTCCAGCTGTGCGAGTGGCTCGCCGGCCGGGAGTTCGAGGCGCTCATGCCACGAGACCACGTCTGACACCTCCGCACCTCGGCGACTGTTCGCCACGCTTTTGCCGACCCGTACCTTCTCGCCGAGTATGTTCGGAGGCGGCGGCATGAACCCGCGGAAGATGCAGCAGATGATGAAACAGATGGGCATCGACGTCACCGACATCGATGCCGAGGAGGTCATCATCCGGACCGCAGACGAGGAACTCGTCTTCTCTGACGCGCAGGTCACCCGGATGGACGCCCAGGGCACCCAGACCTACCAGGTCGTCGGCGAACCCGAGACGCGCGAGCGGGGAACGGGCGAGGCAGGGGCCGAGGACGCCGGAGGCGCCGACGAGGAGAGCGCAGGGGCCGGTGAGGCGATTCCCGACGAGGACGTCCAGCTCGTCGTCGAGCGTGCCGGTGTCTCCCCCAGCGAGGCCCGCGAAGCGCTCGCGATGGAGGACGGCGACCTCGCCGCGGCCATCTCCCGCCTGGAGTGAGCGCCCGCGACGACGTGAGACTCCTCTTCGTCCACGACGACCGCGAGTACCTCCTAGCTCCCGGCGAGGAGTTCGGCACCGACCTCGGCGTCATCGAGGTCCCCGAAGACGTCGACCCCGGCGACACCGTCGAGACCCACCTCGGCACCGAGTTCGTCGCCCGCGAGCCACGAGGCCCCGACCTGTTCGACCACTTCGAGCGCACCGGCGCGCCGATGATGCCGCGCGACGTCGGTCTCGTCGTGGGACACACCGGTGCGTCCCGTGGGGACCGCGTCCTCGACGCCGGGACCGGCACCGGGGTGCTCGCGGCCTACCTGGGTCGGGTCGGCTGTGAGGTCGTGACGTACGAGCGCGACCCCGACTTCGCCGACGTCGCGCGCGAGAACATGGCCCTCGCCGGCGTCTCGGACCTGGTCGACGTCCGGACGGGCGACCTCACCGACGACCTCGACTCGTTCGACCGGGAGTTCGACCTCCTCACCCTCGACACCGAGGACGCCCCGGCGGTCGTCGAACGCGCGCCCGACCTCCTCGTCTCCGGCGGGTTCGTCGCCGTCTACTCCCCCTTCGTCGAGGGGACCCGCGCCGCCCACGAGGCCGCGCGCGAGGCTGGACTGGGGGCCGTCGAGACCTTCGAGACGATCCAGCGGCGGATGGACTTCGGCGAGCGCGGCTCTCGCCCCTCGACGGCGGGGGTCGGCCACACGGGCTACCTGCTGTTCGCGCGGAACTGACACGGGCGCGACTCGACCGCCCCGCTCCGACGGGCGCCGGTCCCGGTCAGTCGTCGACGCGTTCGACCCCGCGCACTCTCACCCGCGTCCCCCCGCTCGGACTGTCGCAGAGCGACACGTCCCAGCCGTGAGCCGCCGCCACCTGCTGGACGATGTGGAGGCCGAACCCGGCTCCTCCCGCCGTCGAGTAGCCGGCCGTGAA
>NZ_JBEPXO010000114.1:0-9917 GCF_041641895.1 Salinigranum sp.
GATAGACGCAAAGATGACCACGAATCACCCCTGCAGCGAAACGAGCGTGTAGAATGGACGACGAGAGACTCGTCCCCGGCGAGGTCGACCCCGGCGAGGGGAGCGTCGTCATCAACGAGGGTCGCGAGACGACCACTGTCGACGTGGCCAACACCGGCGACCGGCCCATCCAGGTCGGGTCGCACTTCCACTTCTTCGAGACGAACCGGGCGCTGTCGTTCGCGAGAGCGGAGGCGTTCGGTATGCGACTCGACATCCCGGCCGGGACGGCAGTGCGGTTCGAACCCGGCGAGGAGACCGAGGTCGACCTCGTCGCCTTCGGCGGGAAGCGACGCGTGAGCGGCCTGAACAACCTCACGAACGGCGCGACGAGCAAGGGCGCGCCGGCCGACGCACTCGAACGGGCCCGCGACGGCGGCTTCGAGGGAGCGTGAGATGGCGCGGGAACTCTCGAAGAAGCAGTACACCGACCTGTACGGTCCCACCGAGGGGAGTCGCGTCCGCCTCGGCGACACGAGCCTCGTCGCCGAAGTCGAAGCCGACCTGGGGACGCCCGGAGACGAGGCGGTGTTCGGCGGCGGCAAGACACTGAGGGATGGAATGGGGATGGCCCCGGGCGTCACCGCCGAGGAGGGCGCGCTCGACTGGGTGCTGACGAACGCGACGGTCATCGACCCCATCGTCGGCATCGTCAAGGGCGACATCGGCATCAAGGACGGTCACATCGCGGGCATCGGGAAGTCCGGCAACCCGAACACGATGGACGGCGTCGACCCCGAACTCGTGGTCGGCCCCTCGACCGACGTCTACCCCGCCGAGGGCCTCATCGCGACGGCCGGAGCGCTCGACATCCACGTCCACTTCAACAGCGCCCAGTTGGCTGAACACGCACTCGCGTCGGGTATCACGACGATGCTCGGCGGCGGCTACGGCGGTGGGGCGACCACCGTGACGACCGGTCCGGTGAACATCGAGCGGTTCCTCCAGGCGGCCGAGGCGTGGCCCATCAACGTCGGCTTCTACGGCAAGGGGAACTCCTCGGGGAAGCCGGGGCTGTACGAGCAGGTCGAAGCCGGAGCGGTCGGCCTCAAACTCCACGAGGACTGGGGCTCGACGCCGGCGGTCATCGACACCTGCCTCGAAGTCGCCGACGAGATGGACGTCCAGACGTGCATCCACACGGACACCCTGAACGAGTCGGGGTTCGTCGAGGACACCTTCGACGCCATCGACGGCCGGACGATGCACATGTTTCACATCGAGGGCGCAGGCGGCGGCCACGCGCCCGACATCCTCGAACTCGTCGGCGAGCCGAACGCGCTGCCGTCGTCGACGAACCCCTCGATGCCGTTCACGACCAACACCTTCGACGAGCACCTCGACATGGTGATGGTGTGTCACCACCTCAACCCCGACGTCCCCGAGGACGTTTCGTTCGCCGAGTCGCGCATCCGTCACGAGACGCTCGCCGCCGAGGACGTCCTCCACGACATGGGTGCGGTGAGCATGATGACCACCGACTCGCAGGCGATGGGCCGGATGGCCGAACTGATCTGTAGAACGTGGCAAACAGCAGACAAGATGAAGAAACAGCGCGGCCCCCTGCCCGGCGACGAGGGGTCGGAGAACGACAACGAGCGCATCCTCCGCTACGTCGCGAAGTACACCATCAATCCCGCCATCACCGCGGGCATCGACGACTACGTCGGGTCGCTGGAGACGGGGAAACTCGCCGACGTCTGCCTGTGGGACCCCGCGTTCTTCGGCATCAAGCCGGACCTCGTGATGAAGGGCGGCTTCCCCGCGCTGTCGAAGATGGGCGAAGCGAACGGCTCGCTGATGACCTGCGAGCCGCTGAAACAGCGCCCCCGCGCGGGAGCCGTCGGCAAGGCGAAGAACGCCCTCAGCCTGGCGTTCGTCTCGCAGGCGGGGTTCGACAACGACGTCGGCGAGCGGTACGGCCTCACGAAGCAGGTTGTCCCCATCAAGGGGACCCGGAACCTCGCGAAGGACAGCATGGTCCGCAACGACTACTGTCCCGAAGGAATCGCAGTCGACCCCGAGACGTTCGAGGTGACCATCGACGGCGAGGTGGTCACCTGCGAACCGGCCGAGGAGATCTCGCTGGCCCAGCGGTACACGCTCTGACCGAACTCACCCACACACCACACATCCGACACCAATGCAACTCACCCCGAAAGACCAGGAACGACTGACGGTGTTCATGGCCGCAGAACTCGCCCGCCGCCGGAAGGAACGCGGGCTGAAACTCAACCACCCCGAAGCGGTGGCGTACATCTCCGACTGGGTGTTCGAGCGCGGCCGCGACGGCGAGAGCGTCGCGGACATCCGTGCGGAGGCCACGGAACTGCTCTCCCGCGAGGACGTGATGGAGGGCGTCCCCGAGATGATCGACATGATCCAGGTCGAACCCACCTTCCCCGACGGGACGAAACTCGTCACCATCCACGACCCCATCAGGCGGGACGAACCGCTGGAGGTGGGCGAGTGAGCCGAACCGGAGGCGAGAGCGAGGAGGCGACTCGTCCCAGAAGCTACCGCGACGTGCCCGTCGTCGGCATCGGCGGCCCCGTCGGGTCCGGGAAGACGTCGCTCATCCAGCGACTCGTCCCCCACCTGAAGACCGAGGACCGGACCCTCGGCCTCATCGCCAACGACATCCTCACTCAGGAGGACGCGAACGTCCTGAAAGAAGCGTTCGCGGGCGAGATACCGGACGACCTCGTCCAGGGCGTCGAGACGGGGGCGTGTCCCCACACCGGAATCCGGGAGGACCCGACGATGAACCTCGACAAGGTGACCGAGTACGCGCAGAACTATCCCGAGTTGGACCTCGTCCTCCTCGAATCCGGCGGCGACAACCTCGCCGCGACGTTCAACCCCGAACTCGCCGACTACTTCGTCTACGTCATCTCGGTGGCGGAGGGCGACGACATTCCCCGCAAGCGCGGCCCGGGCGTCGTCGACTGCGACCTCCTCGTCATCAACAAGACGGACCTCGCCCCGCACGTAGGCGCGGACCTCGACGTGATGGAACGCGACACCGAGGAAGTGAGAGGGGACCGCCCGTACGTCCTCACGAACTGCAAGGAGGAGTCGGGCATCGAGGAGGTCGCCGCCCACATCGAGCGGGAGGTGCTGTTCGCGTAGATGGCGGCGTCGACGAACGGGCCACCGCCCGAGTTCCAGCCGTACGCCGCAGAGTCGCTGGCGCAGTCGCCCGCGGGGGCCGTCGGGAAAGGCGGCACGCTCGCCCTCCGGTTCGCCCGCGGGCGGGACGGACAGTCGCGACTGGTGTACGACCGCGCGACGGTCCCGTTCCACCTCACGGGCGGGCTGTACCACGACGAATCGATGCCCGACGTCGCCTCGGCGTACGTCCAGGACCCCACCGGCGGCATCGCCCAGGGCGACCGGTACGAGGCGACCGTCGAAGTCGAGGCCGGCGCGCGCGCACACGTCTCGACCGGGAGTGCGACGAAGGTGCTCCGGATGGAGCGCAACTACGGCGCGTCCACGACCGAGATAACGGTCGACGAGGGGGGCTACCTGGAGTACCTGCCCGAACCGACCATCCTCCACGAGGGCGCTCGCTTCTGGCAACAGGTGGAGATGGACCTCGCTCCCGACGCGGCAGTGCTGTTCGCCGACGTCGTCGTCCCGGGGCGACTCGCGCGCGACGAACTGTTCGCGTTCGAGCGCCTCCACACGGGCGTCGCGGCACGGCGCGACGAGCAGGAACTGTTCGCCGACGCGGTGCGACTCGACGGCGGCGACCACCTGAGCGGACCGGGGCTGTTCGGCGAGTTCCGAGTCGTCGGGACGTTCTACGTCGTCGCCCCCGACTACGACGAGGTGGCGACGCTGGCGGACGCGCTCCACGAACGGGTCCAGCCCGGCGGGGACGAGGACGACCCGGCCGCCGTCGGTGGTGCGTCGGTCCTCCCGCGGGAGTCGGGCGTCGCCGTCCGGGTCCTCGGCGACCGGGCGAGCGACGTGACCGACCGGCTCCACCGGGTGTGGGACCGGGCTCGAGAAGCGCTCGTCGGGGCCGGCGCGCCGGACACGAGGAAGTTCTGATGCGCGTCGCACACGGTCCCGTCGAGGCCGAGGGGGCGGCGGACGCGGGGCGCATCGTCGTCGACGAGACGCAGCGGCGGCGCTCGCGCTTCCGGACCCGGACGGACGACGGCGAGGCGGTCGGGGTCGTCGTCGACGGCGCGGGGGTACTGTCGGCGGGTGACGTCCTCGAGACCGAGGACGGCGAACGGTTCGTCGTCGAACTCGAAGCCACAGAGGCGCTCGTCGTCGAGTTCGACGGCGCGAACGACCCGGCGGCGATGGTCGTCGCCGGCCACGCCGTCGGCAACCGCCACTGGGACCTCGTCGCCCACGAGGGACGGGTGCACGTCCCCACGGACGGCGACCCCGAGGGGCGCGCCGCCTTCCTCGAACCGTACCTCCCGCGGGACGCGAGCGTGCGGGTCGAGTCGGTCGACCCGTCGCTGTTCGACGAGCGTCGAACGGCGCACGGGCACAGCCACGAACACGGAGACGGAGGGCACGGACACGACCACAGCCACGGACACGACCACACGAACGAGGCCGCGACACTGACCCGTGACCGACTCAGGCGACGGGGGGCGACCGATGAGTGAGCCGGAGGAGGACGCGTCCGTCGACGGGGACGCGGACGCGTCGCTCGCCGCGTTCCAGCTCGCCGACTCCTTTCTCCCGGTCGGCACCTACACCATCTCCTACGGCGTCGAGCAGTTCGCCGCCACGGACCGGGTCGAGACGAGGGAGGACATGGAGGCGCTGCTCCGCGACTACCTCCGACAACAGGTCGGTCCCTGCGACGTCGTCGCACTGGCGGCGGCGTGGGACCGAGCGGGCGGCGCGCCGGAGGACGAGACGCTCGACGCACTCACCGCCGTCGACGAGCGGCAGCGGTCGGTGACGCTCCCGCGGGAGTTCCGCGAGAGTTCGGAGAACTCGGGCCGGCGCCTGCTCGAACTGATGGCCGAGACGACCGGCGACGCGCTCGTGGACGCGTACCACCGCCGCGTGCTCGTCGACGACGCGCCCGGGAACCACGCCGTCGCGCTGGGACTCGTCGCGCGGCGACAGGGCATCCCGCGGGAAGAGGCGTGTCTGCTCGCCTGCCACTCGTTCGTGGTCGGGCTGCTCGGCGCGGCACAGCGGCTCGTCCGCCTGACCCACACCGACGCCCAGCGGCTCCTCACCGCGCTCCGTCCCGTCGTACGCGAGGTGTGTGAGACGTACGCTGGCCGCGACCCGGAGTCGATGGCCCCGTTCGCGCCGCTGGTCGACGTGATGGGGATGGGTCACGAGCGCGCCGAGCGCCGGCTGTTCGTCAGCTGAGACAGAGCGGTCAGATGAACTGCTCGACGACGGCTTCGAGCTGATCACGGACCGTCGCGACGTCCGTCGACTCGACCGATATCGACGTCGTCTGCTCGTCGGCGTCTGCCAGTTCACTGAGGATACCGGCCCGGCGGTCCACCTCGACGAAGACCGTGAGGGCGTCCACCGCGGGGTCGAAGACGAGTTCCACCTCGTCGACCTGTCCCCGGAAGGGACCGCCGGCCGCGTGGAACTCGAACTCCTGGACGAACGCCCGTCCGGCGGCGTAGCGACCCGAGTGCTCGATCTGACACTCCGCGGAGCGGAACGAGAAGCCGAGTTCGTCCATGGCGTCGAACACGGCCTGCATCCGCGGGGTCGGCTGGACGTCCAGGTGGTCTCTGTCCTCGGGGTCGACCGCCATCGCGATGTCCAGTTCCGTCTCGACCCACACCTCCACGCGCCCGAGGGTGATGGGGGTGGCGTAGGGGATGTCGATGGTCGCCGAGCGGACGTCGCTCTGGCCGGGTTCGATGGTGAAACCATCGGAGAGGCGGAGTCGGCCGACGTCGACTTCGGTGGAGCCGTCCTCGGTCGCACACCGGGTCTCGACGTCGAGTTCGATGGCGTCGACCGTCTGTTCGGCGGAGCCGCCCTCGACGTGTATCTCGGCGTCGACCGACTGTCCCGGCTGGACCGTCGAGGAGGCGAGCACCGTGTCGACCGTCGCGTTGCCGATACCCACGCTCGCGAGGACCTTCTTCATACGTCGAACCGGGTGGCCCCGACAGGCATATGTCTTCTGTCGCGCACGCTACACGCCACGACGGCGCCGTTCCCAGTTGGTTGAAACCGGCGGGTCGGTATTTATGTACGGACGACGACACGCCGACGAGAGGTGTTCGTACGGCCATGACCGTGAATCTGAGCACGAACAATACGACAGTCCTTCTCGTCGTGACGAAGACGGTGACGCTCATCCTGGGCGCGCTCATCACCTTCCTCGCGTACCGGGCGTTCCGCCGACAGGGAGCACCGGCACTCAAAGCACTGATGGTCGGCTTCGGCCTCGTGACCGTCGGATCGGTCCTCGGCGGCGCGCTGTACCACGCCGCCGACGTCGGATTCGCCCTCGGCGTCGGTATCGAGAGCCTGGTCACGGCTGCCGGGTTCAGCGTCCTCGTCTACTCGCTGTACGTCGGCGTCGACGACACCGGCGACTCCCGCTCCCCGTCCCGGCAGACGGTGACAGAGCGTGACGGCCGTCGCCGCGGCGCCGACTGAACCACGCCCGAGACGACACCGACGCGTAACCCACGCCACCCTCTGCCCGAACATGTTCGTGGTGACGCTGAGGGGGACACGGAACGTACGGTGACGTATGAGTACGACCACGGCAGCAGAGACGGACGAACAGCAGACGACAGTCACGGTCCGGTGTACCGGACACGTCCGGACGGCCCTCGGCACGCACGAACTCACGTTCGAGTTCGAGGGTGACACCCTCCGGGAGTTCCTCGACGAGTTCTTCGCGGAGTACGACGTCGCCGACCTCCTCATCGCCGAGACGGACGAGGAAGCGACCGCTCACGGCTGGGCGGACGTCGACGACCCGCCGGGGAGTTGGCGCAAGAACCCCGAGGGCGAGAACACGCGCTGTTACGCCCGGGTCTGCGTCAACGGCCGGTTCAACGAGAACCTCGACGGACTGGATACGAAACTCGAAGACGACGACCGCGTCGCCCTCATCTACCCGTTCATGTTCTGCTGCTGACCGGGAGCCACCACAGGGGGCGACGCGAGAAGGGAGGCCCGTTCAGTTCAGTACCGCGAGGGGAGGAACGCCAGTCCGACGAGGAAGACGATAGAGGCGCCCGAGAGGATGGTCACGCCCCAGAGACCGTTCTTCTGCTCGGTGAACTGGTCGATGTCGTCGTTCTGTGCGCGGAAGTCCTCGAAGTCCTGCGTGAGCTGGACCGAACTGTTAGTCGGGAAGTGTGCGAGGTAGGTCTGCCCGCTCAGCGTGACGTTCGCGTGGTGCGACACCTGAACGGTGTTGTCTCGCGGCGCGTTCCACGAGAGGGTCACCGCGTCCGTCGTGACGTCCACGCGCGTCTGGTTCCCGTTGTAGTCGAGCGTCCCGCTCTCGGTGACCTCTCGCTCCGCCGGCGTCGGGAAGTACTCGCTCGCCGGCACGAGCGTCGAACTGTTGTTCTCGGTGACGATGACGTACGCCTGACCGTTCCGGGTGACGGTCTCGTTGTCCGCGTTGGTGTCGTTGGCGAGGATGCCCGCACGGTCGATGGACTCACGCAGCGTCGCCGACGAGGGGTCCGACTCGTTCGGGACGACGACGGTCCACTCCTCGCCGTCGAACGTCACGGTGGAGTTGTTGTCCCACGTCTCGGTGTAGAGGGCGGACTCGTTCGTCCACGCGAACGTCGCGGAGTGGGTGACGGTGACACCACCACCGCCGCCGTGTCCGCCGCCACCACTCTCCTCCTCTTCGGTCACCACCTCGGTCGCGGTGTACTGCTGCCCGTCGATAGTGAACGTGTCACCCTGTTCGAGCGAGTAGTCGGGGTTCTCGAAGCCGACTGTCGGTTCCTGCGCGGTCGCGATGAGCGAGTACGACGCCGCCCCCACGACCAGGAAGAACGCGACGTAGATTGCCGCGGCGCGTCGTTGCATAGTCGGACGATAGGCCACGCGGTGTATAACGGTTACTGAACGTCCCTCCCGTGCGCGGTCGGACGCGCGGCGTCGCCCAGTGGCTCACTCCTCGTCGTCGTGCCGCTCGAACCGGTGTCGGACGACCGGTGAGTCGTCGTCCCACTCGAAGGAGTCGTGGACGGCCTCGAGCCGTCGTCGGTACGCCGCGAGGTCCTCGGACCCTTCCGCACGCGCGTCGGCGTCGGTGAGGTCACCCAGCGTGCGTTCGTCGACCCCGGTGACGACGAACGTGACGCCGTCGATGGTGAACGTGTCACCCTCGTCCGCGTACCGGTCGCCGCGGTGGAGTTGTGTCAGGTCACCCGAGAGCGCCATCTGCTCGACACGCTCGTTCGGCAGGAGGGTGCTGGCGTCGATGGTTACCATGGGAGGAACGGAGGACGGGACGGACAAAAACCCGCTGCCCCCACGACTAACAAACTGTTAGCTGATACCGAAACGAATCACTATATAGCGCCCTCCCCTACGCCGGGTATGACCACGAGAGAAGCGGCAGACGCCGACGACCGGTACAGCGAAGAGGCGTGTGTCGTCATCGACTCGCTCGAACAGATCGGGTCCCAGTGGCGACTCATCGTGCTCCACGACCTCCAAGAGGGCGAGAAACGGTTCAACGAACTCAAGCGCTCGACCGGGTCGAGCGCCCGCACGCTCTCGCGCGTCCTCGACGACTTACGGGAGACGGGGTTCGTCGACCGGCGACTCGAAGAGGACGCGCCCGTCGCGACGTACTACTCCCTGACGGACAAGGGGGAGTCGCTCGCGCCGGTGTTCGACGCTATCGAGTCGTGGGCGAACGAGTGGCTCGTCGACGAGGAGTCGGGGACGGAAGCGGTCGAGTCGCTCACGTCGTAGTGGTGTGAAGAGTTGGGGGAGGGGACACCCAACTCGGCAGCCAGTCAATAGAGAGAGTCGACGGCCGCCAGCGTATCATTACCACATGTGTATCATAACTCTTGCGGGAACCAGTCAGACAGGCAGACGGAGACCGGTCGAGTCTCTCGCCGTCGCGGCCATTTTACGAAGGCGGAGAGTCCCTCCACACGCGTCAGAGAGTGCAGGGTCAGGTGTCGTCCCACGACCGGAGTTTCACGCGCTCGCCCGTGTCGGTCGTCCAGTAGAGTTGGACGAGGACGCCGCGCCCGGCGCGGACGACTCCCGTGTCTCCGTCGTCGACGACGCCGCTCCACGAGACGCGTCGTCGCACCCCGTCGGCCGTCACGACGAGGTCGGCCGCGGGGACCGCCTCACCCCCCTGGTGTGTGAGGCGGACGTGCGAGTCGTTGAGCCGCTCCAGCGACCACGTCGCGTCGGGCGCCGCCGCAACGTCGGTCGACGGGCCACCGAGTCCCGCGACGACCACGCCGACGACGCCGACGACGATGAAGAGGGCGACGGCGAGACCGAACAGGTTCAGCAGTCGGTCGCCGTCGTCGCTCATGGCTGGTCCCGACGGCGTGGAGACGGGCGTCGGTCGAACCGGGGCGGTGCCATCTCCCTCGAACGTTGGCCGGGACGGTACTAATCCGTTCGGCCGGGAGCCTCGCCGTGAAGAGAAGAGCCAAGGGCCGGATTTGAACCGGCGATGATCCGCTCTGCAGGCGGACGCGTTAGGCCGGACTCTGCCACCTTGGCGCGCTCGGAACTACTTCGGAGAGCCGCTTAAGCCTCACGCTTCGTGCGAGCGGGGGACGCAATCGGGGGATGGGAGTCGTGGCTGTGGCCGTCGCTCTCACTCGCCGTTCGCGTTCGAAGTACGAAACCCCCCCACGAGTTCACGTGCGGGGGGCGTGTCT
>NZ_JBEPXO010000115.1:0-9693 GCF_041641895.1 Salinigranum sp.
CCAGACTGCCGGAGAGTATCGTCACCGGGATGTCGTCGGCGCCTGCCATGTGCAGGTCTCACACGGGCCCCGTCTTCAAATGCGGGGATGTTCACCGGGGAGGTCGGCGCTGGTTCCCTACGGTGGTGGCGCGCGTCTCCGACCGTGGTGGCGGTCGCTCCCGACGGTGTCAGTGTCCACCCCCGACGTGCTGCTCGAACGCGTGTGCGGCCCGGAGGACCGTCGCGTCGTCGAACCGCTCGCCGACGAGCATCAGGCCGACCGGGAGGCCGTCGTCGGTCCCGCAGGGAACGGACGCGGCCGGGTGGCCCGTCACGTCGAACGGGGCCGTGTTGGGGAGCATGTTCAGCGCCCGGTCGATGGCCTCCACCCGCGACAGCTCGGGGTGGCGTTCGTGCGCCGTCTGCGGCGTGGTCGGCATCGCCAGTACGTCGACGTCCGCGAGCAGGTCGTCGTACGCGCCGGCCAGCTCTCGACTCAGGTTCTGTGCCTTCGCGTAGTAGTGGCTGCGGTACTCGTCGGCGAGGTACTGGCCGAGCACCAGCGTCAGCTTGAGCGTGGCGACGTAGTCGTCGGCCTGCGCGCGCCGCGCGCGGCCGAACGCGTCGGCGAACTGGGTGTCGTAGGAGCCCTTCCCGTAGTGGCCGACGCCCTCACTGCGGACCGTGGCGGCCGTCGCCTCCATCGCGATCGCGTTCCAGATGGGGAGGCCGTCGAGATGCATCGGGAGCGACACCTCCCGCACCTCGGCCCCGGTGGCCGCGAACTCGTCAAGCGCCCCGTGGACCGCTTCGTCGACCCCGGGGTCGCTCTCCTCGTGGCCGAACCCCTCCGCGAGGACGCCGACCGTGACGGCCTCGGGGTCGTCGTCGAGCGCACCGACGTAGTCGTCGGTGGGCACGACTCCCTGTCGCGGGTCCCGGTCGTCCTTCCCGGCGACGACGTTCAGGACGCGCGCGCAGTCCTCGACGGACGACGCCATCGGCCCCGCGTGGTCGAACGACCGCCCGAGGCCGACGATTCCCGTGTAGGGGACGAGGCTGTGTGTCGGCTTGTGGCCGACGATGCCGCTCCACGACGCGGGGATGCGGATGGACCCGCCCTGGTCGCCGCCGATCGCGACGTCGACGTCGCCCGACGCGACTGCGGCCGCACTCCCGCTCGACGACCCGCCCGCGATGTGGTCCTCGTCGCGGGGGTTCAGCACCGGCCCAGTCGCGGACAGTTCGCCGCTCCCCGAGAACGCCATGTCCTCCATGTTGAGCTTCCCGGTGATGGTCGCGCCCGCGTCGAGCAGACGAGTGACGACGGTGGCGTCCGTCGTCGGGACGTAGCCCTCGAACAGCTTCGAGCCCAGCGTCATCTCTACGCCGGCGACGGCCACGTTGTCCTTGATGCCCACCTCGTACCCCGCCAGCGGGCCGTCGTCGGCCCCGCTGACGCGACACTTCGTGACGAACGCGTTGAGCGGGTCCTCCTCGACGCCCGGCTTGTATCCGGGGTCACGGTCGGTGTGCTCGATGCGCGGCCGCGGGTCGACGAGTTCGTCGAGTCGCTCGTAGCCCGCGAGGACGTCGGGGATGACGTTCGCGAAGTCCGCCACCTCCTCGTCCGTGAGGTCGATGTGGTGGTCGGCGGCCTTCTCGCGAATCTCCTCGGGCGTCGGCGGCTGCACGTTCGGTGGCTGCTCTGACATGGTACCACGTAACATATCAGCCCGTCCACACATAAGCCCTGCCGTCGGGCGGTTCCGTCCGCGTCCCCCGGCCGTCCGTCGCCGACGCACGACCGGCACCGAGCGACACGTTTTTGCCCGGTCTTTGATGACTGTCGGCGTATGACGCTCGCCGAGCGCATCGACGCCTTCCTCGTCTGGGCCGAGCGGTGGGCCCGTGGCCTCTATCACGGGATGGTCTCGCACCCGGCGTACGAGAAAATCGAGAAGGAGGCCGAGGACATCGAGGACACCTTCATGCTGGCGTGTTTCCCCGACGCCTTCGGGATTCCCTCGCCCGTGTCGTACTACACCGCCGAACTCCTCCCGTATCTGGAAGACGAGTTCGAGGCGTGGGAGCGGCGGATGTGGGACCGCGGGTCGCTCCTCGAACGGAAGGGCCAGCAGTACCACTTCTAGCCATGCGCGAGTTCGTCTTCTTCGGCGGCAAGGGCGGTGTCGGCAAGACCACCGTCTCGAGCGCATACGCGCTCAAGTGTGCCCGCGCGGGCGTCGACACCCTCGTCGTCTCGACCGACCCCGCCCACTCCACGTCGGACGTGTTCGACCAGCAGTTCTCCGACGACCCCACGTCCGTCGAGGGCGTCGCGAACCTCGACGCGATGGAGATCGACCCCGACGAGGAGGTGCAGCGACACCTCATGGAGATCAGGCGCGCGATGGGCGACCAAGTGAGTCCCGCGATGGTCAACGAGATCGACCGACAGATAGAGATGGCACACCAGACGCCCGGCGCCTACGAGTCGGCGCTGTTCGACCGGTTCATCGACGTGATGCGGAACAACGACTACGACCGCGTCGTCTTCGACACCTCACCGACGGGCGGGACGCTCCGTCTGCTGTCCCTGCCGGGCCTCCTCGAGGGGTGGATCGACCGTCTCATGCACAAGCGGAAGCAGTCGGTGAAACTGTTCGAGCGCGCCGCCATCGGCAACAACGAGCCACGACGGATGATGGAGGGCGACCCGATCATCGCGCGCCTCCAGGAACGCAAGGAACTGTTCGAGTTCGCGGGGAGCGCGCTCAGAGACCGGGCGGCGTTCTTCCTCGTCGTCAACCCCGACGAACTCTCCCTCCGGGAGACGTCGCGCGCCGTCGACAACCTCCTCGACGCGGGCCTCTCCGTGGAGGGGCTGGCAGTCAACCGACTCACTCCCGAACCCGACCCGGACGAACAGGGGCGGGGGGCGCGTTTCCTCCGTGACCGCGTCGAGACCGAACGCGAACGGCTCGACACCCTCCGCACCGAGTTCGACCAGCCACTCGTCGCGGAGATCGAGACGCGGGTCGCCGAGGTGAAGGGGAACCTGCTCGACGACGTGGCCGCGGAACTGGCCATCGACGTCGAGGCCGAACCGACCGCGTGAGTCTCGACGGAAACGCCGTCGTGACCGTCTGAATGGGGTAATTTCGGCCGTTCTGGAGATACCATATCGGCTGTGCGTGTCGGTAACAAATCCGAACTATTAAATAGTGAATTTCTCATGGTCAAAAATGGGGCTTACACATGGTACAAGCTATCACGCTGGTGGTACTGACGCTGGTTACGTTCAGTATCGGGTATCTGGGCTACTCGAGGTACCTCTCGCAGTTCGTCGAACTCGACGACAGCCGAGAGACGCCGGCGCACAAGTACGAGGACGGACAGGAGTACGTCCCGGCGAAGAAGCCGGTACTTCTGGGGCATCACTACTCGAGCATCGCGGGCGGCGCACCCATCGTCGGGCCGATTACCGCGACGGTCGTCTGGGGCTGGGTCCCGGCGTTCCTCTGGGTCGCCATCGGGAACCCGCTGTTCGGTGCCGTCCACGACTTCATGTCCCTCTCGGCCAGCATGCGCCACGAGGGCAAGTCGATCGGCTACATAATCGGCGAGTACGTCGGCGACCGCGGCAAGAACATGATCCTCTGGTTCGCGTTCCTCACGATCATCCTCGTCGCGGCCGTCTTCGCGCTGGTCATCGCCGTCGTGTTCAACGCGTACCCGCAGGCGGCGACCGCCTCGCTGGTGTACATCGCGCTGGCACTGGTGTTCGGCGTCTATCTCTACCAGCTGAACCTGCCGTTCCTCCCGGGAACGGTCGCGTTCGTCACGATGGTGTTCGCCGGCGTGTGGGTCGGCGCGCAGTTCCCCATCGCGCTGGTCCCCGGCGACTACCCCGCCGGGACGATGGTGCTCTTCGCCGAGGGCTTCCTCCCGCCGGTGCTCGGGAGCGCCAACATCGCGATGTGGATTCCAGTGGTCCTCATCTACGGCTTCGTCGCGAGCGTGCTCCCGGTGTGGGTGCTGCTCCAGCCGCGTGACTTCCTCACGTCGAGCCTGCTGTACGCCGGTGTCGGCGGGACGCTGCTCGCCGTCATCGTCGGCACGCTCACCGGCGCGGGCCAGCAGCTCACGGTGAACGTCCCGGCCTACGCGGGCTTCTGGGGCGGGGCGCTGGTCGACACGAGACTCCCGCTGTTCCCCATCCTGTTCGTCACCATCGCCTGTGGGACCATCAGCGGGTTCCACTCGCTCGTCTCCTCGGGGACGACGGCGAAGCAACTCGACAAAGAGACCGACGCCCGCACCATCGGCTACGGCGGCATGCTCGGAGAGGGCCTGCTCGCCACCGTCGCCATCGTGACGGTCGCCGTCTACGCGCAGGTGCCGGCGGGCGGCGGTATCGGCCTCGCGCTGCCGAACTTCGCGACCGGCGGCGGCCTCATCCTCAACATCGGCTTCGGCATCCCCGAGTCGCTCGCCGCGCCGTTCATGGGGCTGGTGCTCGTGAGCTTCCTGCTCACGTCGACCGACACGGCCATCCGCCTCGGTCGGTACATGCTCGAGGAAATCGTCGGCACACCCGAGACGCAGGTACAGGAGGTCGCGGCGAACCGCTACGTCAACGCCGGCCTGCAGGTCGCGCCCGCGTACGTTCTGGTCGCCTCCGGCCGGTGGGCAGATCTCTGGCCGCTGTTCGGCGGGGCGAACCAGACGCTCGCGGCGCTCGCGCTCCTGGTCGCGACCATCTGGCTCGCCAACTGGGACGACTCCAAACAGCTCATCAGCACCGGCGCGCCGATGGCGCTGATGCTCGCCGTCACGACGACGGCGCTGCTGTATCTGGCGTTCTACCAGAACCTCTACCAGAAGTTCCTCAACGACGCGTGGATGGCGGAGGCGACGACCGTCGCGATGGCGTCGTCCGCGGTACAGATCGTCATCGCACTCGTCCTCGTCGGTCTGGCGCTCTCGCTGGCCTACATGGGCATCTCGAACGTCCGCAAGGCACGGTCGACCGGACCGGCCGTCGCCGACGGCGGCGAGCCGTCCGACGACTGAGGACTCCCCGCGGCTCGACTTCTCCCCTCTCTTCGACCGCCGAGCGCCGCCGCGGCTGGTGGGTCACGCCCGCGAAGAGCCGTGCCGTCGGGACCGACTCGCCGGTCGAGACGACGGCAACGACACCGACGACGGTGACGACGAGCGCGAGACCGAAGACGAACCGGTGTCGGCGCATCGTCCCCCCGCTCGGTCCGTCCCGTCAGCTCCGCCGGTTTCACCGCTCACCCGAACAGGCGGCGTTTGAGACGCGACACGAGACCGGCGTTCGACTCGATGGGTTCCCACGTCCGCAGCGCGTCGGCGACGTCGGCGTTCCGGCTCACGACCAGGTCCTCACCCCTGGGGTCGACGACGGCCAGGTGGACCTCGTAGTGGCCGTGGTAGCCGTACTTGAGGAGGGTCCGGTCCTCGAACGACGCGACGTACTCGCGGACGTCGTCCGGGATGTCGTCGGTGACGGCGACGAAGGTGAAGTCGGTCGCGTAATGCTCCTCGTCGGCGTCGACCCACTCGTCGGCGAGGGTGTGGCCGAGGTCGACGAACCGCTCGAGGTCGCTCACGCGGACTGGGCCGCGGGCGGTGAGAAAGAGGTGTTCGTACGCGTGCTGGTGACCGTAGGTGATAGCGGGGTGGATGAACTGCTTGTGGCTCTCCATCCGGAGTTCTCCCTCGAGCGTGAACGGCTCCCCCTGGACGGTGACGTCCTTCTCGAGGTCGTAGTTGAACATGACCCGGTCCGACACCCGGTCGACGTACTCGTCGTCCCAGTCGGGGACGTCGGCTCCGTCACCGTCGTCGGCCGCCGCCAGGCCGGGGTCGTCCGCGTCTCCCGTCGGGGGCGCCGCCTCCCGCCGCTCCTCGTCGGTCGTCATCCGTCCGTCTCGCCCTCCGAGTCGCCTTCGTACGCGTGTGCGTCGCCCGAGACGGCCGGGGCACCGACGGCGACGACGGTGACCGTCCCGCCGGCATCGTCCGGGTTGTACGCCCGCTGTGGGCTCTTCGGTTCGACGGCGAAGAACGACCCCTCGGGGACCTCGTACGTCCTCTCCGGCGTCTCTACCGCGAGCGTCCCCTCGACGACGTAGAACAGCTCCTCCTGCTCGTCGTGGTAGTGGTACGCGAGCGGGAGCTGTTCGCCGGGGTCGGCGCTGAATCGGTTGACCGCCAGCTGCGACAGGCCGGCTGCCTCGGAGACGCGGCGGAGTTCACAGGGCCGGTCCGGGACGGGTTCGACCTCTGTTGGGTCGACGACGCGGTATCCCATACCCGGTCAGAGGTGACAATCCGATAAAAGACCGTTGACGACGCCGCTATCCGTGCTGCTCTCTCCCCGCGGCGCGCTGGTCGGTGTAGGCGTCGTCCGCCTCCACCCGGTCGAGGGACGACCGGTACACCTGCGATAGCTCGTACTTCTCCTCGTCGTACCACTGCTGTGGCTCGCTCTCGGTGCCGTCGTCCTCGTACTTCTTCCCGCCGGGATACTTCGCGTAGCGGAGGCTCCGTGTCCACCCCATCTGGAGGTACTTCGGCGCCACGTCCATCCCGACGAAGTCGTCTTCCGCCCGGTACTCCTCGAACCGCTCGAACAGCGCCCGCGCGGCCGTCTCCGCCCCGTCGAGCGTCTTGACGTCCCAGAGCGGGAGGAGTTCTTCCTTGTACGGCTGGACCTCGAACGTCCCCTGTTCGCCCCGTCCGACCTCGTACGCCTCGGGGTTCGCCCGGAAGTCGACGTCGTACGCCGGGCCGTCGCCCGCGTCGTCCCCGCCGCCGTTCGGACCGTCCGACATACCGGTACGTGGGTGTGCCGGCCGATGTGTCTGCTGGCCGGTCGGCCGCGACGTGTGTGCGCCGCCCCCGCACTATCACCGTTTTTAATGTGGACGCGTCCCCATCGGGAGGTATGGGTGGAAAGCAGACCGAAGCGTGCGGGCGCTGTGCCATGTCGTCCGTCGTCGGGCTCTCACGGGACGAGGACGACGGCGACTCCCGGTCGCGGGACCCCTTCGGCGAGGCGCGCATCGAGGTCGACGAACGCGAACTCCGGGCCGTCTCGCCGGGTGCGTGGCTCGCCGGCGTCAAGCGGCGACTCGACGAGGCAGCGACCCGACTCACCTACGGTAGCCGGTGAGTGGGTGGTCGGTCCCCGGTCGGTGCGACGACCCGTAACCGTGTCACCGCTTCCCGCGGAGCGCTTTTCACGAAGCAACCACTGTGTAACTGGATAGGCAATGGAAGAGAGCATCTCGGGGTTCAAACACCGTGGCTCGTGGGGCGACATCGTCGAGCACGGTGAGCGCATCACCCGCGCGCTCCGCGACGCTGGCGTCGACAGCGAGGCGTTCGAGGAGTGGGACGACTGGCGACCGAAGTCGCACGAACGGCTCTCGCAGGACGTCAACGAGAAGACCGCGGCGCAGGCGAGCGTCGCCGAGGGGGAGGGCGAGAAGGCGGGGAAGAAGCCTGAGGAGGACCTCCAGAGCGCCGGGCGAAAGCTCTCGGAGTCGTACGAGAAGGTCGAGGAGGGGGACAACGAGGGAGCCGTCGAGCGCTGGCAGGACTCCATCGACTACGTCAAGCGCGCCGCCGACTCCGCGAGCCGGAAGGCGCTCCGGACCGTCGAGAACACCGTCTACCGGAAGGTGATGACGCAGCTCGCGCCGTACTACTTCGACAACGAACTCGTCAGCGCCAACGTCCAGCGGGTCACCCGGGGCACGGGCGACGACGTCGAGTTCGTCTTCGAGGTCAACGTCAACGACGACGACCTCAAGGAGGCCGTCTCGGAGCGACTCACCGCGTACGAGGACGAGGTCGACCGCTGGCACATCGACACCGAGAAGGACACCACGACCGCCGAGGCCGCAGAGGGCGTCGAAGCGCCGCGGAACGACCCCGAGTCGAAGTCGACGACGAACTGACCCGCCGCACCGCGCCGCAGTTTTTTATCACACACCTGCCTCTCCACACACATGCCAGGGCCGCTCCGCATCGACTCAGGCGAACTGACCACCGAAGAGATTCTCTCCGCGCTCCAGGAGGGACGCCGCATCGTCGTCACGACGGAGATGATGGGCGGGACGTACGAGGTGACGCTCCGTCACGACGGGACGATATTCTACTGTGACACGCCGACCACGCTCCACAAACACGAGGACGAAGAGGAGATGCGGACCTGTATCACCAAGATGGGCTACGCCCGGAGCGAACCGGCGGACGACTGACGGCCACTCCCTCACGCTTCACTCTTCGCCCTTCGGCCCACGCGACACGGCGGCCAGTCGCCTGTGCGCCGCCCACACACACCCCCACGAGGAGGTTTAATCACGGCTCCCTATCTCGTAGCTGTATGGCAGACTCCCCCGACATGGCCAATCTCCTCGAGACCGACGACCCCGGGTTCCAGCACGTCCTCTCGTGTGTGTTCGGCATCCAGGACCACGAGAGCCGGACCTACCTCGTGCTCCTCAACAACCCCGGGAGCACCGTCGCCGAACTCGCCGAGGTCCTCGACCGCGACCGGAGCAACGTCAACCGGTCGTTGACGACGCTGATGGAGAAGGGTCTCGCGAGCCGACAGCGTCGGCTGCTCGACCCCGGCGGGTACGTCTACCAGTACACGGCGACGCCGCTCCCCGAGGCGAAGCAGATGCTCCACGACGCGCTGGACGCGTGGGCCGAGACGGTCCACGAACGCATCGACGAGTTCGGACCCGAGGGGGCCTGACGCCGACTACTGCCCGGTGTAGGCGACGAGGTGGTCCGTGAACGGGTTCACCACGTAGAGGTGGCCGGCGCCGACGGCCGGCGAGACGGTCTCGGTCGTCTCCGACGGGAGCGTCCACAGCACGCGCGACCCGGTGCCGAACCGGGGACGCTCGCGGTGGAGCGCCGCCGAGCGCGTTCCGAGCGCGACGACCGCCCCCTCGGTCGCGACGGGCGACGCGCGGACGACGTCCGTCCGCAGGTCCCACCGCCACTGGACGTCACCCGTGGCGGCGTCGAGCGCGACGACGTCGCCGTCGACGACGAACACCGTCTCCGCCCTCGCCGCGGGGGATGCCAGTCCGCCGACGGGGGCGCGCCACTCTTCCTCGCCGTCCACCGTCAGCGCGACGGTCCTGCTCTCGCTGGAGTACCCCCGCGCGTACACCCGGCCGTCCGCGACTGCGGGTCCGGAGAGACAGTACGGGAGGTCGACCGCCCACCGCTCGTCGCCCGTGGCGGCCGACAGCGCGCGCAGGCGGTTCCTGTCCGGGACGTAGATGGTGCCGCCGACGACGGTGGGCGCGACACCGACACCGTCGGACTCGTGGACGTTGAACCGCTCGTACGCCAGCGGTTCGAACCCACCGCGGCGCCACTCGACGGTCCCGTCGGTGACCGACACCGCCAGACACTCGTTCGACGTGCGGAGGTACGCCGTCCCGTCGGCGGCGCGCACGCTGTAGGCGTACCGCCCCTCCGGCGTCAGTTCCCAGCGCCGCTGGCCCGTCGCGGTGTCGTACCCGACGACGCGCCCGCCGCGTCCGTCCGGTCCACCCTCGTACGTCGTGGCGACGAGGACGCTGTCCGACCCGGTGACGGCCGGCGACCCGGCGACTTCGGTGGGTGCGACCCCCGCTGCCTCCCG
>NZ_JBEPXO010000116.1:0-9238 GCF_041641895.1 Salinigranum sp.
GACAGCCCACCGACCTCCTCGGCCATGCGAGTACAGTGCCGGAGGAGTTTGTCGTGACGGTGGTCGGTGTACTGCGATTTCAGGAGATAGAGCTTGTCGCTGAAGGTGAGAAGAAGCTCTCTGTCGACGTCGTCAATCTCGTCGGAGTCCCGGATACGTTCGCGGAGGGACTCGACCTTGGCTCGTGTGTCATCCATGCCGATATTATTAAATTCATACGTGGGATGATGAAGGTGATGTACACATCCCGGCCTAGGCTTCTTCTGATTCACCGCTCCTGAGCGTCCGCTCGCCACTGGGGAGTTCCACCCAACCGACAGCCGGCCTGTCTACCGTACGTGCAATCTGACGTGAATATTTATGTACGATACTCCGTAACATCGGCAGGCTATGGGACCATCCGACAGGATGAAAGACGGAGACGACGAGCAGGCATCCGGCACGACGACGGCGTTCGACCGACGCGACGTGCTCCGGTCGGGAGCGGCCGTCTTCGGTGTCGGGACGCTCGCCGGCTGTCTCGGCGGCGGTGACGGAGGCGGCGGGGGCGGTGGGAGCGACGGGAGCGGAAGCGACAGCGGCGGTGACGGAGGCGGCGGTGATGGAGAGAGTTCTGGTGGCGACAGCGGCTCGGGTTCCGACTCCGACTCGGGCTCCGGCGGCGGGGAAACGACGAACGTCGCCATCATCTCCTCGCCGGCGGGCTTCGGGGACGGCGCGTTCAACGACCTCGCGCTCGACGGCCTCGAAGCCGCGGCCGAGGAGCACGACATCGAGATTCAGCAGGTCGAAGAGACCGACCAGTCGAACTACCAGACGGTCCAATCCCGACTGGCCGAGAGCTCGAACCCCGACTACGACCTCGTCGTCATGGTCGGCTTCAACCACACGCAGGCGCTGGAGACGAACGCCGCGGAGTACCCCGACCAGTACTGGATGCTCATCAACGACTCCGTCGACCAGCCGAACGTGGCGGGCTACACCTGGGCGAACCACGAGATGTCGTTTCAGGCGGGCGTCCTCGCGGGCACGATGACGACGCGCGAGCTGACCTACGAGGGCAACTCGAACGACCCCGACGGCAAGACAGTGGGGTTCGTCGGCGGCGTCGAGGGGGCGCTCATCCGAGCGTTCGAGCGGTCGTACGTCGCGGGCGTCGAGTGGGTCGACGACAGCATCGACGTCACCGTCGGTTACGCAGGGTCGTTCTCCAGCCCGCAGGACGGCCGGGAGGTGGCGCTGTCGCAGTACGACGCGGGGGCGGACATCGTCTACCACGCCGCCGCCGCGACGGGACGCGGCGTCTTCCAGGCCGCACAGGACCAGAGCCGCTTCGCCATCGGCGTCGACTCCGACCAGTCGCAGACCCTCCCCGAGTATCAGGACGTCATCATCGGCTCCGCGGTGAAGTATATCAACGAGGGCACACAGGAGGTGGCGAACGCCGTCGTCGAGGGCAACTGGGAGAGCGTCCAGGGAGCGAACGTGCTCGGCCTGGACGACGACGCGGTCGCCGTCGTCCTCGGACAGGCCGTCGGGCCGGAACTCCCCGACGTCGTCGAGGAGAACCTCGCCGCGTCGAAGCAAGCCATCCTCGACGGCGAAGTCACCGTCCCCTGCACCGCCTCCGGGTGTCAGAACTGACCCGTGATGGCAGGAGTCGCTCCACCGCGACGGCCAGCATCATGACCGCAGACCGTACGTCGACGCCCGCCGTCGAACTCGACGGAATCACCAAGCGGTTCGGCGACGTCGTCGCCAACGAGAGCGTCGACTTCACGCTCGAATCCGGAACCGTCCACGCGCTCGTCGGCGAGAACGGCGCGGGCAAGACGACGCTGATGAGCGTTCTCTACGGCCTCTACCAGCCCGACGCCGGCGAGATTCGCGTCGACGGCGACCAGCGTTCGTTCCACTCGCCACGGGACGCCATCGACGCCGGCGTCGGTATGATCCACCAGCACTTCCAGCTGGTCGACACGATGACCGTCGTTCAGAACGTCGTCCTCGGCCACGAGCCGACGAGCCGCGGACTCGTCGACCAGTCGGACGCCCGTGCGGAGATCGCCCGTATCTGTGAGACGTACGGCTTCGACGTTGACGACCACCTCGACACGCGCGTCGAGGACCTCGGCGTCGGCGTCCAGCAGCGCGTCGAGATCGTCAAGAGTCTCTACCGCGGAGCCGACGTCCTCGTCCTCGACGAACCGACGGCCGTCCTCACCCCGCAGGAGGTCGAGAGCCTGTTCGAGGTGATGGACGAACTCACGGCGCGGGGCCGGTCGCTCGTCTTCATCACCCACAAGCTCGACGAGGCGATGGCCGCCGCGGACGAGATCACCGTCCTGCGGGACGGCCGGGTGGTCGAGACGGTCGCAGCGGACGACACCTCGCGGGGGGAACTCGCGCGGCTGATGGTCGGCCGCGACGTGCTGTTCGAGACCCCCGAACGGACGACCGAACCCGGCGCGCCGGTGCTGGAGGTCGACGGTCTCACCGTCCGGGACGACCGCGACCTCGAACAGGTGCGCGGCGTCGGCTTCATCCTCCGCGAGGGCGAGATACTCGGGGTCGCCGGCGTCGAGGGGAACGGTCAGTCGGAACTAGTCGAGGCGCTCACCGGACTCCGACCAGTCGAGTCCGGCCGCGTCACGTTCGAGGGCCGCGACATCACAGACGAGAGCCGACGGCGGCGCATCGAGGCGGGCATCGTCTACGTCCCCGAGGACCGCACCGAGGCCGGTCTCGTCCAGGAGTACGACCTCGTGCGGAACGCCCTGCTGGGCAACCAGACCGTCGAACCGTACGTGCAGGGCGACCTGGGCCTCATCGACTGGCGGGCCGTCCGCGCTCACGCCGAGGACATCGTCGAGTCGTACGACGTCCAGCCACGGAACCCCGACGCCGAGGCCGCGTCGCTCTCCGGCGGAAACCAGCAGAAGTTCGTCGTCGGCCGGGAGCTCGAACACGACCCGACGCTCGTCGTCGCCGCCCACCCCACGCGGGGCGTCGACATCGGCTCTATCGAGTTCATCCACAACCGACTGCGCGAGATGCGCGACGCGGGACTCGCGGTGCTCGTGGTCTCCTCGAAGCTCGACGAACTCCAGAGCCTCGCGGACCGCATCGCGGTCGTGTACGAGGGCGAGTTCGTCGACGTCGTCTCGCCCGACGAGGTGACCGAACACGACCTCGGCCTCCTGATGACCGGACGCGGCGTCGAGACGGAGTCGGCCACGAGCGCCGTCCCCGACGGGGGTGACGGATGAGCAGTGACCCCGGCCGCGCCCGTACCCGACTCGTCCTCGAACGGGCCGCGGACCGACTGCTCCGGGCCTCGGTGCTCGAGCGGGCGCTCATCGCCGTCGCTTCGACGCTCCTGGCGCTCGTCGTGGGGGCGGTCGTCGTGGCGCTCTCGGGTTACGACGCCATAGAGTTCGTGGCCTCGCTCCTGTACGGCGCGTTCGGAACGCGCTCGAACGTGGCGTTCACCCTGCGGCAGTCGACGATGCTCATCCTCGCCGGCGTGGCCGTCGCCATCGCCTTTCGCGCCGGCGTGTTCAACATCGGCGTCCAGGGGCAGTTCGTCGTCGGCGGCTTCGCGACGGCGGTGACGGTTCTCGGCCTCGCGCCACACCTGCCCGCCGGCGTCGGCGGCGGCGTCGCGCTGCTACTGCTCGGGACGTTCGCCGGCGTCCTCGGCGGCGGCGCGTACGCGGCGCTCCCCGGATTGATGAAGGCGTACGCCGACGCGAACGAGGTCATCACGACCATCATGCTGAACTTCATCGCGTCGGGCGTCGTCTTCTTCGTCGTCGACCGGTTCCTCCGGCCCGAGGGAGCGGCCGCACCGAACACCGAGCGGTTCCCCGACTACGTCGACCTCCCCCCGCTCGTCTTCGGGAGTCCCTCCTTCTCTGTCCTCGGCCTCGGCGTCGCCCTCGTCGCCGTCGTCGTCGTCGCGGCCGTGATGGCCCGGACGCGCTTCGGCTACGACCTCGTGACGAGCGGCCACCAGGCGGCCGCAGCGACTTACTCGGGGGTCGACCACCGGCGGACCGTCGTGGCGACGATGACGTTCTCGGGGATGGTGGCCGGCCTCACCGGCGCGCTGTTCGTCGTCATGATACTGGGCTACTACAGCGACCCGAACACCTACCCGACGTTCGGCTTCGACGCCATCGCCGTGAGCCTCCTCGCGGCGAACAACCCGCTCGGTGTCGTCCCCGCGGGCCTGCTGTTCGGCGGCCTCGACGCCGGCCAGCAGTACGTCGGCTTCACGCTCGACGTCCCGCCCGAACTGGTCGACGGCGTCATCGGCCTCGTCGTGCTGTTCGTCGCCACACCCGAACTGTTCCGGATGGCCGCTATGCGTGTCGGGCTCGGGGAGAGGGAGCGATGAGCGTCGCTGACAGCGTCGCGGAGAACCGCACCGCGCTCGCCGGCGTCGTGCTGGTCGTCGCGGCACTGGCGAGTGTGGTCGTCGCGTTCGACCTCCCCCTGGCCGCGCTCGTGACCGTCGGGGCGTTCGAGCGCGCGCTCCGGGCGGCGACGCCCATCGCGCTGGCCGCCGTCGGCGGGCTGTACGCCGAGAAGAGCGGCGTGTTCAACATCGGCCTCGAGGGGTTCATGATATTCGGCGCACTCGTCGCGGCGGCGGCCGCGTGGCTCGTCTCCGGTGGCGAGTCGATATCGCAGGCGCACCTCTGGGTCGGCATCCTCAGCGCGGTGGTCGTCTGTGCGCTCCTGACGGTCGTCTTCGCCCTCCTGACCATCCGGTACGAGGCCGACCAGATCGTCGCCGGCCTGGCGGTCTGGTTTATCGGGCTGGGGTTCGGGCCGTTCACCGCGACGGTCGTCTGGGGCGGCGTTTCGAGTCCGTCGCTCCCGAACGTCGACACCGTCTCGGTCCCGCTCCTCTCCGAGATTCCGGTGCTTGGACGGGTCCTCTTCGACGCCTCGCCGCTCGTGTTGCTCACCGTCGTACTCGTCGTCGTCGCCTGGGTCGTCCTCTACCGGACGCGCTACGGCTACTGGGTCCAGGCCGCCGGCGAGAACCCCGAAGCGCTCGACACGGCCGGCGTCGACGTCAACCGCGTGCGGTACGCCACCGTCGTCGCCTCCGGCGCGATGGCGGGGCTGGCCGGCGCGGTCCTCTCTATCGGCTTCGGGAGTGGGTTCACCGGTACCGGCGTGACGATGGTCGACGGCCGCGGCTGGATCGCCATCGTCGCGTACCTGTTCGGAAACTACAACCCTGTGGGGGCCGCCGCCGCGTCGCTCCTGTTCGGCGCGGCCGACATGCTCCAGATTCAGCTGCAGACCGTCGGTATCTCCCTACCGGGGAGCATCACGGGGCTGTTCCCTTACGTGACGGTCCTCGTCGTCCTCACGCTGGTCGGCTACACCCGGATGCCGGCGGCGGTCGGCGAACCGTACGAGAGCGAGGACTGAGCGATACGGGTGTGCGGCGACGAGCGAGGCCGGACCGGGGCAGGAAGAGAGGGGGAAGGGTGAGGTGGGGTGGGACAGCCCAACGCGCGCCACGATGTCGACGCCAACGCCGACGCCGGAGACAGTGACAGGAGGGGGGGAGTGACGAGGCGGGCGGACGGCTATCCGTCGTCGTCGCGGGCCGTCTCGAACCGGGTACCGTAGATCCGTCGTCGGTTCGGTGCCGTCGAGTATCGCGTCTCTTCCGGGACCGACGAGTGTATCGTCCCGGTCGAGGCCGCCGTGTTTCGTGCCGGCATCGTCGTGACGGCCGTGGGGTTCCGCGACCGGTTCCGTCGGTGGTCCGGGAACCGTTCCTGGTTGGCCTCGCGGACCGCCCGAATCTGCTCGTGGGCGTCGATCAGCTTGCTCCGGAACGTGTCCACGGCGTCGCTCATCCCCGACTGGACGGCGTTCTCCAGCGACTCCGGGTCGACGTCGTGCGGCCCCGTGTCCGGCATCGACAGCCCCCCGTCGTCCCCGTTCTCGTCGGCGTCACCGTCGCCGTCGTCGGTCAGGTCGTCGACCTCGTTCTCGAACTCGCGCTTCTCCCGCCAGAGTTCGCGCGCGTCGACGCTCTGCCAGAGTTTGGGGAGGTCGACGAGTTCGATGAGCTTCCGGAGCGTCACGACTTCGGAACCGTCGCCCGATTCGATGGCGTCCGGGAGGTCTTCGAGTTCGAACGCCTCGGGGAGTGCGTCCCAGTCGACGGTGCCGGCGAGTTCCGTGAGGTCGGCCGTCGAGACGATGTCCTCGGCCTCGTCGGCGATGTCCTCCAGGTCGTCGAGGACCGAGAGGACGGGCCCGAGCTCCTCCTCGTCAGGCTTCGAGGCGACGAGTTCCAGCTTCTGTTCGGCCCGCTCGAACAGCTCCTCGACGGTCACGTCGAGGTCGGTCGTGGCGTCGCCGTTCCCGTCGGCGTCGTCCGTCTCCGCCGCGTCCGGGTCGGCCTCGGCCCCCGCGTCACCCATCGACGAGTCGAACCTCCAGGACGCCGTTGTTGAACGAGTGGTCGAGGATGGTCCAGTCGGTATCGTCGAGTGGGACTCGCTCGACAGGTCCGCCGTCGACGCCGACGGCGAGCGAACGCCCGTCCCGGTCGATGTCGACGACGATGTCGTCCTCGTCGACGCGCGGGAGGTCCGCGACGACGACGAACTCGTCGTCCCGCCACGTCGTAGTGACGTGCGGCGTCGGTCGGTCCTCGTGCGGCGTCGGTCTGTCGTCCGAGGGCTGTCTGTCGGGTCTGTCGGGTGGCGAGCCCAGCGTTCCGACCGAGAGCGAGTAGTCGACGTTGGTCCGTCCACTGGACCGCTGACCGCGCCGGGTCCGGTCGTCGGCCTCTTCGAGTTCGGCGAGCAGTTCGAGCAGTGCTCGAACGAACCCCCCGGGTCGCTCGTCGTCTTTCATCACCCGACAGTAGGGGCGAAATCCACATACCGGCGCTGCTGGCACGCGCAAGCCGGCTTCGCCGGAGTCTCGCGCGCGCCGTCGACGGCGTGGCCAGTGGCGCGTGCGTCGCGCGGTGACCGAACGTGGTCGCCGACTGCGCCCGAACGGTCGGTGAGACTGCGGTCCGGCGTGCCACTGGCGTGTGCGTCGGGGGCTGCTCGGACCACTGCCAGTGTCCGGGGCGTCGGCGCCCCGCGTGGCAGGTGCAGGCACAGTGACGAAACGAGTTCGGAGTGAATGTCGTGTATGGTCGACTGCCAAGAGACCGACGCGACAGTGCAGCGAGTTCTTCTCACCGACGGTGGACAGGAAAGTGGCGACTCGTCTGACGGCGGCCAGCAGAACGAGGACGGCTCGTCCGAGAGCAGCCAGCAGAACGAGGACGGCTCGTCCGAGAGCAGCCAGCAGGGCGAAGACGGCTCGTCCGAGAGCAGCCAGCAGGGCGAAGACGGCTCGTCGGGCGGTAGTCAGCAGGACGGCGGCGGCCACCCTGGCGACGAGTCACCGCCGACGCCCGACACCGGGGACGCGACGTCGGTCCTGTTTCTCGACCTGAAGGGACTGTTCGTCGAACTCCTCGGCCTCGAAATCGACCTCGAAGACGTGGTCCTCGAAGTCGAGGCGGACCCCGGGTCGGGCAACCTGCTCGGCAACCTGCTCTCGGCCGTCGCCGGACTGCTCGACTCCGGACTCGGCGGAGGGCTCAAGGGTCTCCTCGACCGTCTGCTCGGTGGCATCCCGGGAGCCAGCGGCAGTGGCGAGAGCGGCAGCGGAGAGAGTGGCGACGGGGAGAGCGGCGAGTCGACGGGTGAGGCGATCACGGGCCGTCTCCAGGACACGTTCCAGAGCACCATCGACGATCTGCCGGTCGAGGAACTCATCAGTCAGATCGTCACCGAAGTCGTGAGCCAGTTGCTCGACCAGTCCGACGACGGGGCCAGCGAGGCCACGCAGAGCGGTGGCTCGACGGGGAGCGCCGAGGCCGAAGCATGAGCAGCGCCGAGTCGAACGTCGTGTCGGGTATCGACACGGACCTGCTCATCGAGAACATCGACTACGAGGAACTGTTCGAGGGGACGGCGCTGGAGGGCCTCGACCTCGAGAACGGGTCTATCGCCGAGGAGGTCGGGCGTTCGCTCGGCGAGGCCATCGGACGCGCACTCGGCGAGACCATCGGGAGTACGCTCGGGGCGATGCTGGTCCCTATGCTCCTCGATGCCGGGGACGACGACGCGGAGTCCGAGGGGACGAGCGGTGAGGACGCGGAGGGCGACGGGAGCGAACAGGAGGAGAGCGACGATGAGTGACCCCGACGGCGCGCCGCCGGAGAGCGACCGGAGCGTCCACCCACCATGAGCTCAGACTCCACACTCTCGACCGCCGTAGAGGCCGCCCAGGAGTCGTTCGTCGAGGCGGTCGACACGGACGACGACGGTTCGCTCCTCGGAAGCGAGGGGGCGATGGAGGCCGTCACCCAGGCAGTCGACACCGACGAGGTGGAGGCACTCTTCTCGGAGGGGGAGGCGGTGGAGTCGGTCGGCCGCGAACTCGGGAGTCGCGTCGGGGCCGAACTCGGCTCGACGGTAGGTCGCGAACTCGGTGGAGTCGTCGTGCGAGACGTCCGCGAGCGCAAGAGTCTCCGGACGATTCTCGTCGACGTCGCCCGTCGACTCGTCGAACTCCTCGCGGCGTTGCTGCGGAACGCCGACGTCGGCTCGGCCGCGTCGCGGCTCAGAGACGCGTTCGACAGCGCCACCGACGTGACGGACGAGGTGACCGACGACGCCGACGCCGAAGACGACGAGGAGACCCAGACGACCGACGACGCCGACGCCGAAGACGACGAGGAGACCCAGACGGCTGACGAGGACGCTGACTCCGAGTCCGGCGGGTCGAGCGGGGGACTCTCGGACATGTCGGCCGACGACCTCGAGCAGATGCGCGAGGAGACGTACCGGGAGCTCCTGGAGGTGATGTCGTACCGCGACATGCAGTCCATCGCGAAGGAACTCGACGTGAAGGCGAACCTCAGCGAGGACGAACTGACGGAACGAATCGTCGAACAGTTCGCCGAACAGACGAACGAGTGAGTCCACACCGACTCAGATGACGGACGAAACCAAGAGGCGAGTGAACCGCCTGCTGGAGGACGCCGGGGGCCTGGTTGAGTCGCTCGACCCCGACAGTGAGACCGACGACGACGTCGCGGACGAGTTCGACGACCTCTCTCGGGAGGCGAACGACCTCGTCTCCCAGGCCGAACCCGTCGAGTTACTCGACGCGGTCGGTGCGA
>NZ_JBEPXO010000117.1:0-8641 GCF_041641895.1 Salinigranum sp.
TCAGGAGGTCCCACCACCAGATGGCGGTGTAGACCTCGAATGCGAGGCCGCCGAAGTGCAGCGCACAGACGACGAGCGAGTACGCGACGAGGGCAGCCGTGGCGATACCGAGGGAGGGCGAGTCGGGAGTTGCGTACCGTGACGACATGGTCGGGGACGTCCGGCGTGAGTGGGGGAGGAGGGCGCTGGACGGTATCGACGTGTCGACGTCACGTTAAATCCTTTGTGAACGACGTCGCGTCGGGAGTGTCGTCACCGCTGCCAGTACTCGGGCGTGAAGAGCACGAGCACCGGGATGATCTCCAGTCGGCCGGCCCACATCAGGAGCGTCATGAACACCTTGCTCGCGTCCGAGAAGCCGAGGTACGACCCCATCGGTCCGACCGCGCCGAAGCCGGGACCGACGTTCCCGAGAGTGGCCGCGACGGCGCTCATCGCCTCCAGTACGGAGAGCGACTGTCCGATACGGGTCGCGTCAACCACGAGGAGCACTGTCGCCACGAAGAACATGACGAGGTAGAGGAGCGTGAACGCGTAGATGCCGCGGATGGCGCGTTCGTCGATGGTGCGTCCGCCGAGTCGAACGGGGCGGACTGCGTCGGGGTGAGCCGTCGTGAACAGTTCGCGGCGGAGCGACTTCAGGACGACGTACCACCGGACGATTTTGATGCTCCCACCGGTCGACCCGGCGGAGCCACCGATGAACATCGCGAAGAGGAGGAGGTACTGCGCGGGTGCCGACCAGGTGTTGAAGTCCATGCTCGCGTACCCGGTGGTGGTGACGATGGAGACGGCCTGGAACGCCGCGTGTCGGACCGCGGGTTCGACCTGTCCGACGATGGCCCCGCGGAACGTCTCCAGGTAGGCCGCGTCGTACGTCTCGCCCGGCGGGACGCTCGTGACGAAGCCCGTTCCCGTGAGGAGGAGGCCGGCGCCGATGGCCGTGACCGCCGCGAGGGCACCGGCGTAGAAGCGGAACTCCGCGTCGCGGAACAGTCGCTTCGGCTCGCCGGTGAGCGCGTGCCAGAACAGCGCGAAGTTCGTCCCCGCCGCGACCATGAAGGGGATGATGACCCACTGTGCGGCCGCCGAGAACGCCTCGATACTCCGTGCCTCCGGCGAGAACCCGCCGGTCGGCATGGTCGTGAGCGCGTGTGCGACGGCGTTGTACAGCCCCATGTTCGGCGCCATCCCACCGACGTGGAGGCCGTACAGGAGTGCCATCTCGAGGACGGTGAAGCCGAGGTACGCCCCCCAGAGCGCCCGGGCCGTCTCGGCGATGCGGGGGGTGAGCTTCTCGATGCCCGGGCCGGGGGCCTCCGCGTCCATCAACTGCGCTCCCCCGACGGAGAGTTCGGGCAGGATGGCGACGGCGAGGACGACGATGCCCATCCCGCCGAGCCACTGGGTGAGCTGCCGCCACATCATGATGCCGCGGGTGTGGGTCTCGAACGAGATGTCGCCGAGCACCGTCGCTCCGGTGGTGGTGAAGCCGGACATCGACTCGAACAGCGCGTTCGCGGGGTTACCGAGCGTCGACGTCGGGTGCACCGGGGCCGCCACCGGCGGGAGGCCGTGCGCCTCGACGAAGTACGGAACCGCCCCGACGACGCTGACGGCGAGCCACGTCACGCCGACCATCAGGAAGCCCTCGCGGGCGAGGAGGTCGGGGTCGGGTTCGAGCCGTTCGAGGCTCACGCCGAGTGCGACGGTCACGACCATGGTCACGACGAACGGGAGGACCGTCTCGCCGTAGGCGAGTGCGGTCACCAGCGGGATGAGAAGCGGCACCGCGAGGTACTTCAGCACCGTCCCGACGAGGCTGAGGCTCGCCCGGTAGTCCACGCGGAGTTTCACCGCTGCTCACCCTCACTTCGATACACACCGGGACGTGTGCGGAGCGGTTCTTTACCTTACCGAAACCTCGCTCCGCTCCCGTCCGGCCCGCCGAGCGGGAAAGAGTTCGTCGAGGAGTGCCCGTTCTGCGGCGCGGAGCGTCTCGGCGAACGCGGAGGGTGAGACGTCGAGTGCCGCCGCGACGGCCTCGGCGGTGGCGCGCCGGGGGTAGTCGAAGTAGCCGAGTCGGTGGGCCGTCTCGACGACTTCGCGCTGGCGGCCGGTGAGTCGCCCCCGGTCGACGACGGTGGTGTCGTCGCGTGAGGTCCGGCCCCCACTGGTGACGAGCCGGCGGAGTTCCACGTCGAACGTCTCGCGGAGCGACTCGACCACCCGTCGGACCGTCTCCCGGTCGGGCGCGTAGAACGAGACCACCAGTCGGCCGTCGGCCGCGCCGACGCTGGCCGTCGGACACCCCTCCGCCTCGATTAGTTCGCAGGGGCACCCGGTGCCGCACGGCCGAGACGTCCGGTACACCACCGCCTCGCTCGTCTCGAACACCGGCGTTCCAGCCGCCTCCGTCGTCCCGCGCGGAACGCGGTACTCGTCGAGTCGCGCCCCCTCGACCACCGCCTGTGAGACGTCGTCGATTCCGCCGTCGATACCGGCGGAGGCGTCCGCGACCGGACAGTGTGAGCGACACCCGACCGAGAGTTCGACGAAGAGCCCGTCAGTCATATCGGTAGGAAGCCACTTCCGCCGCTTCACTGTTGCCCACTCAGTATCATGTTTGAAACCTAGTATATAAAGAACCGTAGTACTGCGGGCGGACAGCGAAGTACGACGAGAGAGAGGCAGACGCATCGAAGCGGTCTGGCGCAGGACGGACCCAGGACTCTACCGTGTCACACAGCACATCTCACTCGACGGACCGAACGGGCGTCACGGACAGCGACAGGCGAGAACTCGACGGGAAGGCGCTGGCGGCCGGCATCGGCGTCGACGACGCGGAGCTGAGCCGCCGGAAGTCGTTCCTCGGCCTGACCGAGGGCGACGCCGAGCGACTCACCGGGATGGACGACGTCGTCGACGACGTCGCGACCGACCTGGTCGACGCGTTCTACGACCGACTGCACAGCGACCAGGGGGCGGCGGCCGTCCTCGACCGGTCGTCGCTCCCCATCGAGGCGCTGAAGCGGTCACAGGAGACGTATCTCCGGAGCCTCGTCGGCGGCACCTACGACCTTGACTACGTGGCCCGGCGAGCGCGGGTGGGAAAGGTCCACGACATGCTCGGCCTCGGCCCGGACCTGTACCTCGGAGCGTACGGCGTCTACTACGAGGGGCTGATCCGGGCGGTGGGCGACGACGCGGTCGCTCGGCACGGCGACGCCGACGGCGCGGACGACGCCGTCGAGCGCGCCGTCGACGAGGTGGTCGAGCGCGTCACCTCCCTGTCGAAGATCATCTCGTTCGACCAGGCCATCGCGATGGAGACCTACATCGACTCGTACGCCTCGCGGCTGGAGTCCGCGCTGGACCGACACGAACGCCTCGCGGGCGACGTCGAGCGTGACATCGAGACGCCCATCGAGTCGCTCCAGGAGACCGCCGACCGCGTCGCCGAGCGCTCCGGACAGATCGACGAGCACGCGACCACGCTCACCGAGCGCGCGGGGACCGTCACGGCGGAGGTGTCGAACCTGAGCGCGACGGTCGAAGAGATTGCCGCCACGGCCGACGAGGTCGAGACGAAGAGCGCGGAGGCCGAACGGCTCGCGGAACGGGGTCACGACTCGGCCACCGCGGCCGCACACGCGATGCGCGACGTCAACGCGGCGGCGGAAGAAGTCGCCGACGACGTGGAGGCGCTCGAGACGCGCGTCGACCACATCGACGACATCGTCGAGGTCATCGACGCCATCGCCGACCAGACGAACATCCTCGCGCTGAACGCGAGTATCGAGGCCGCCCGCGCGGGAGAGGCGGGCGACGGGTTCGCCGTCGTCGCCGACGAGGTGAAGTCGCTCGCCGGCGAGGCGCAGTCACAGGCGCGACAGATCGAGACGACCGTCGCGGAGATCCAGACCGACACCGCCGAGACCGTCTCGAGCCTCGACCACGCCACCGAGCGGGTGGCGGCAGGCATCGACCAGGTCGACGGCGCACAGTCGGACCTCGCGGACATCGCGGAGGCGGTCCGCGAAACCGCCGAGGGGATCAGGAGCGTCGCCGCGGCGACCGACGAACAGGCGTCGAGCACCGAGTCGGTCGCGAGCATGGCCGACGACGTCGCCGAGACGGCCGTGGAGGTCTCTACCGGTGTCGGCGACATCGCCACGGCGAACGAGCGCCAGGCGGAGATGATCGAAGACGTCCGCGAGGCGACCGCACGCCTCACAGCCTCTGACGGCGAGCAGCAGCAAGAGCGAGAGCAGTAGCAGTCGTGTTCGCGTCGCCGGCCGAGCAGCGTACGTTACAGTAACTTCGACACTTCGTCGCTGACGGCGGTGTCGACGAAGACGACGACGTGGTCGCCGCGCTGGATGCGCGTGTTCCCCCGGGGGACGACGAACTCGCGGTCACGGGTGATGGCACCGATGACGACGCCCTCCGGGAGCGACCCGACGGACTCGTGGATGGGCCTGTCGACGAGGACGCTGTCGCTGTCGACCTCTATCTCCAGTACCTCGGCCTTGTCCGACTCGATGAGCGCGACGTTCTCGGCGCCACCCTCGCGGGTGAAGCGGGTAATCTCCTCGGCGACGACCTCCCGCGGCGAGACCCCGACGTCGATGCCGACGGCCTCGAACAGTTCGACGTAGGCGGTGGTGTCGATGACGGCCACGGTCCGCTCGACGCCCAGTCGCTGTGCGAGGAGCGAGACGAGGAGGTTCTTCTCGTCGGAGTCGAGCGTGGCGATGAGCATGTCCGCCTCGCCGATGTGCTCGCGTTCGAGGAAGTCGAGGTTCGTCGCGTCGGACTCCATCACCACCGTGTTGGGGAGGTCCTCGGCGAGTTCGCGTGCCCGGTCGGGGTCCTGCTCGATGAGGCGCGAACTGAACCCGCGCTCTTCGAGGAGGCGTGCGACGTGGAATCCGATTTCGGACCCCCCGACGACGACCACCTCCTCGGCCGTCCCCGGCGACTCCTCGGGCGCGACCGTTGTGGCGAACTCCTGGACCGACTTCGGCGACCCGATGACGACGACGCGGTCGCCCGCCTCGATGACCGTCTCCCCGCGCGGGATGTCGACGTTCCCGTTCCGGAGTATCGCGGCGAACGTGAGCGCGTCGAATCGGTCGGCCTCTGCGACAGTCTCTCCGGCGATCGGGCTCCCCTCGTCGACTTCGAACTCGGCCATCTGGACGCGGCCGCCGGCGAAGGGGTCGACGTCGCGCGCCGCGGGGAGGCCGACCACGCGGACGATGGCCTCGGCGGTGAGCAGGTTCGTACACACCATGAAGTCGATGCCGAACGCCTTCTCCGAGCGCTGCCACGTCCAGAGGTACTCGGTGTTCTTCACGCGAGCGATGGTGAAGGCGTCCGAGATGGCCTTCACCGTCGAACAGGCGACGATGTTCGTCTCGTCGTTGTCGGTCGAGGCGATGACCATGTCGGCGTCGTCGATGCCGGCCTCTTCGAGCGTCGACACTGCCGTCCCGTCGCCCTGAATCGCCAGCACGTCCAGCGAGTAGTTCAACTCCTCGACGCGCGCGGGGTCGCACTCGACAACGACGACTTCGTGTGTGGCGTCGAGGTCAGCCGCGATGGACGAACCGACCTGTCCGGCACCGATGATGACTACGCGCACCGTCTGCCACCCATGTCCCGTTCATCCGAACGGACCGTGTATCAGTATTTCTGTTCCGCGCTCGTCCTCGTCGGTCCCCGTTCGTCCGACGAGACGGCCTGGGCGCGGCGTTCGGCCGCGCCTGTCTTCTCCGAGAGGTTACGAGGGTCGTCGCTCGACCACCAGGTCGACGTCTCGCCGCCGCCCTTCGATGTCGGCGACGATACGCTCGACGACCTTCTGGGCCTCCTTCACCAGCACGGGTTTGATCTTGTCGACGACGAAGTCGAACGAGACGAACCGCGGGAGGTCGAGGGTGCCGTTCCGGGCGGTCTGTGGGTCGAACGACACGTCGAGCGTCACCCGGCACGCCCTCTCGGCGTCCGCCGGCGCGTCGGCGGGTAGTTCGTCGAGTTCTTCGACTCGCCAGTCGCCGTGGGCGTCGAGGTCCTTCACGATACGCCAGTCGATGCGCCACGGCGGGTTGACGTCGGTGACCTCGGACCGGAGTGTGTAGGTGAGCTTCCACCACGCGAACCGCATGTCGTAGCGGGTCCCCGCCCCGCCGTCGCCACGCTGGTGGACGGCCTTCAGATACTCGGAGTACTCGGGGTAGCGCGGGAAGTCGGCCAGAAAGTCGTACACCTCTTCCGGCGGGAGGTAGACGACGGTACTGACGACGATCTGGTCCACACCCCAGGGTAGGCGTCGGAGCACAAAACCCTGTGGGCCCGGGCCTCTCCGTCTCGCCGGGTCGCGTTCGGTGTGTGGGCGTCCGGCGTGTCGGGTGTGTGTCCGAACGTCTGAGACGGGGGGACACCGCGACCCCGTGTGACACGCGGACGCGGTGTTGCCTCGCTCCCGGTCCCCGTTCGCACGGAGTGACGCGACGCTCTCACCAGCCCCCGAAGCGGCCCACTCGTCCTCACCACACCACCCAGCGGACGACACACGAATCACCACTCCCGACCAAGGAACCGCATGAACGGCTCTGACACCCGTGACGTGCTCGTCGTCGGTGGCGGCGTCGCCGGTCTCACCGCCGCGACGTTCACCGCCCGCGCCGGTCTCGACACGCTCGTCCTGAACGACGGCGAGTCCATCCTCCGACGGAACGCCCACCTCGAGAACGTCCCCGGCTTCCCCGCCGGGGTGAACCCACGGCTGTTCGCCGACCTGCTCGCAGAGCAGGCCGAGCGCAACGGCGTCACCATCGCGCAGAGCTGGGTCGTCCGCGTCGCCCCCACGGAGTCGGGGTTCGACGTGACGACCGCAGCGGACGGGACGGTCCGCGCACGATACGTCGTCGCCGCCTCGTGGAGCGACGCCTCGTACCTCCCGGGGGACGTGACCACGCGCGCCGCCGGGTCGAAGACGTTCGTCGACGAGGACGGCGTCGGCCGGACGTCGGTCGCGGGGCTCTACGCCACGGGCCGACTCACCGAACGGTACCACCAGGCGGTCGTCGCTGCGGGCCACGGGGCCGCGGTGGGCATCACGCTCCTCCACGACTCCGGGACGCCCTTCTACAACGACTGGGTCACGCCCGTTGGCTACTTCACCGACCGCGGGCGGGAGGTCCCGCCGGGGTGTGAGGAGATCGACGCCGCGGAGCAGGCCCACCGCGAGGCCGAGTCGCGTGCGGTGATGCGCGAGCGCTTCGCCGAGGCGCACCCACAGCGCCAGCGGACCCACCCGTCGCTCGTCGACGACCGGGGACGTGTCGACACGTCGTGGGATGTGACGGAGGACTGACCGTCAGCCGAGCGCGACGACGCGCCCGGCGTCGGTGCCGACGTACACCCGTCCGCCGACCGCCGCGACCCGTTCGACTCGCCCCTCGACGCGCCTCGCCCACAGCGACTCGCCGGTCTCGGCGTCGTACGCCCGCACCACCTCGTCCTCCGCCAGTTCGTCGGGCGACCCCGCGACGAGGACGACGCCGCCGGCGACGACCGGTTCGCGGACGTACTGCGTGACCGCCTGTTCCCACCGGACGGAGCCGTCTTCGACGTCGAGCGCGACGACCGTCGACGGCTCCTCGCCGGTGGAGACGACCACCGTCCCGTCGGGCGTGACTGCCGGGGCGCGACCGGTCCCCCGGACCCGTGTCCGCCACGCCCGTTCGCCGTCTCGTCCGTAGGCCCACACGTTCGTCGCCGTCTCGTCGCCGAGCGGTTCGCGGTCGGCGACGACGACCCGACTCCCGGCGACGACGGGCCACGAACAGAACGCCGGCCCGCGCGCCCGCCAATCGACGCGCGGTTCCGGGTCGAGGAGCCGGGACGGTCTCGACCGTCGTTCGTAGGCGTAGACCGGCCCCGGACTCCCGACGTACAGCCGGCCGTGGGCGACGGCGGGGTACACCCAGCCGAGTCCCCCCGGCGAGACGGTCCAGCGGTGCGAGCCGTCCGCGACGGCGAACGCCGCCAGTCCGCCGTGGTAGCCGAGGAGGACAGTCGAGCGAGTTACCTGCATCCCGTAGCCCCTGACTGGGTCACCCAGCTCCGCTGCGACGGGCTGTGACCACCGCCGCGTGCCGTCCGCGACGACGAACGCTCGGAGCCGTTCGCTGTCGACGGTGTAGAGCGTCCCGTCCGAGAGACAGCCCACTCGCCGACTGGCCGGGACCATCGACTGGCCCTCGCCCGCCGTCGTCCAGCGGCGCTCGCCGGTCTCGCGGTCGAGCGCGGCCGTCTCGGTCGGGAGCGTGGCGTAGACGGTGTCGGCGTCGACGAGGAGTTCGTCGACCGGTCCCGACGCGACAGCGCGCCACGCGACCGCGGGCCGCTCCCGTGGCGGCGTCGCGTCGGGCGCACACGCCGTGTTCGTCGGCCCACGTCGGGTCGTGAGCCAGTCGTCGGCCGTAGGTGTCGGGGCAGTGTACGGCGGAGCCGCCAGACAGCCAGCGAGGCACGCGAGACCGGCGAGGCCGCCAGCGTGGAGGAGTGTGCGACGGGCGGGCATCGAGTCGAGAGAGCGAACCCGGTGACATCTGTCTTGTTCCCCCGA
>NZ_JBEPXO010000118.1:0-8624 GCF_041641895.1 Salinigranum sp.
GTGAGCGACGAGCACGGGAGTCTCCACGCGACGCTGGAACTCCCGGTCGCCCTCGACGGGGACGAGGCGGGGCCGGCGCTGTCCGTCGGGACGGCGACGATGACCGACGACGGCGGGTTCGTGGTCGAACTCTCCGCCGGGACGCCGCCGCTCCCCGAGGCCGTCACCGCTGCCGTCTCTGTCGGCGAACCCTCCGTCCGTGTCACGGAACGCGACGAGGTCGTGCTGGCCGTGACGCTGGTCCTCGACCCGGGCGGGGACGACGACCGACGGAACGCCGAGGCCACCGCCGACGTCGACACGGAGGAAGCGACCGAGGCCGACGAACCCGCCGCGAGGGGTGACGACCCCGTCGCCGAGGGCGGCGAGACACACGAGCGGACCGCGAACGGCGACGAGGCGGGCGGGAACGCGGACGACGAGGAGGCGGCGACCGAGACGGTCGAAGGGCTGGCGGCGGTCCGCGACGACTCCCTGCCGCCGTACGAGGACACGGCCTACCTCCAGCGACTGTACGACTCGTGTGAGACGTTCGCCGAGATGAGTCGCCGCATCGAGATGGACGTCGCCGGAGAGACGGTTCGCCGGTACATGATCGACGCCGGCGTCCACACCCCCACCAGCTACCGAACGGCCCGGGAAGGGGACGGTCAGTCCGAGACGGCGGCCGACGCCGACGCTGACGCCGGCGTGGATGCCGACGGGAGCGAGGGCACGGACGCCGGGTCCGGGGCCGGCACCGGCGCTGCCGCCGCCGGCGAGTCGGAGTCGGACCCGGGGGCGGACGAGGCGACGCCCGACGGCGAGCCGGAGGACGCGTCGGCCAGTCGGGTCCCGAGTGGGGTCGAACGCGTCGGGCCGACCCCAGGCGAGGAACTCGTCACCGACGGAATCGGCCTCCCGGACGGGCTCTGCATCGAGGACGTCGTCGACGCCGTCGCGGAGTCGTCGACGGTGTACGAGGTCCAGCGTGAGCTCGGCCTCGAACAGCAGCGCGCCTGGGAGCTGCTGCAGCAGCTCGGCCTCCTGGAACTGCTCCTGGGTCGTATCTCCGACGGCCCACAGGGGGCCGTCTCCCACGAGACCGTGACGGGACGCATCCGCCAGCGAATCGCGAACAGCGCCTGACGCCGCCGGTCGCTCGGCACCCAAAGCCGCCGGTTCCCCATCGCCGGTTTAAACCCCTTGCGTGAATCACCCATAGATGCAAGTACGTCCGGCCGCTTTACCACGGTACAGTATGGGTCAGAGAACAGCGACCGTAGAGCCGTCGGGTGTCGAGCGGCTCCTGACCGACGCGCGCTTCGAGTTGATGCCGTTCGACAGTTTCGACGAGGAGATCACGCACCTGCCGGAGGACGCGACCGTCGCCATCACGACGTCGCCCCAGCTCGGTATCGACCGGACGGTCCAGCGGGCCGAAGACGCCGTCGAACTCGGCTACGACGTCTCGCCGCACATCGCCGCCCGGTACGTCGAGGACCGCGACCACCTCGACGACATCGCGAGCCGACTGGAGGCCATCGACGTCACCGACATCTTCGTCCCGGGCGGCGACCGCGAGGAGCCGGCAGGGGAGTTCGAGTCGTCACACGAACTGCTGGTAGCGCTCGAAGAGCTCGGGTACGAGTTCGAGGAGGTCGGCATCACGGGCTACCCCGAGGGGCACGAGTTCCTCTCCGAGGAGACGCTGGCGGAGGCGATGGACAAGAAGCGACCGTACGCGACGTACATCGTCACCCAGCTCTGTTACGACCCCGAGACCATCCTCGAGTGGACGGACGCGCTCCGCGACCGCGGCGTCGACCTGCCCGTCGAGGTCGGCATCCCGGGCGTGATGAACTACCAGCGGCTCATGAGCATCTCACAGAAGGTCGGCGTCGGCGACTCCATCAAGTTCCTGAAGAAGACGACCGGCATCCTCGGGTTCGTCCGCGAACTCGTCGGCTCGCGGGGGACGTACAAACCGGACCGCCTCGTCGACGGCCTCGCTCCGTACGCGACGGACGAGCGGTACGACCTCCGGGGACTCCACATCTACACCTTCAACCAGACGCCCGACACCGAGAAGTGGCGTCGTAGCCGCCTCGGGGGCTGACGCGACCGGCCACCGGGAGGCGACGAGCCCTCCCTCGGGACGTGACCACGCACACCGCCAGCACGCCGTAGCGACCAGAACACGAAGTATCAGTAGTTCGGTACGTCTTGCGAGCCGACGTTATTCAGTGGTCCGGTCACTAGGGGGGGTATGAGGTTCGACACCGTCCGTGAGACGGACCCGGCCGTGGCCGACGCGCTCGACGCCGAGCGCGAGCGCCAGAACGACACGCTCGCGATGATCGCCAGCGAGAACCACGCCTCGCCCGCCGTCATGGAGGCGCAGGGGTCGGCGCTGACGAACAAGTACGCCGAGGGCTACCCGGGCGAGCGGTACTACGGTGGCTGTGCCCACGCCGACGAGGTCGAGGAACTCGCCATCGAGCGTGCGACGGAACTGTGGGGTGCCGACCACGTCAACGTCCAGCCACACTCGGGGTCGCAGGCGAACATGGGCGTCTACCTCGCGCTACTGGAACCGGGCGACCGCATCCTCTCTCTGGACCTGACCCACGGCGGTCACCTCTCGCACGGTCACCCCGCGAACTTCGCGGGCCAGATCTACGACGTCGAGCAGTACGAGGTCGACCCCGAGACGGGCTACGTCGACTACGAGGGACTCGCGGCGACGGCCGAGACGTTCGACCCCGACATCGTCGTCTCGGGCTACTCCGCGTACCCCCGCGAGGTGGACTTCGAGCGCATCCAGGCCGTCGCCGACGACGTCGGGGCGTACCACCTCGCGGACATCGCCCACATCACGGGACTCGTCGCGGCGGGCGTCCACGAGTCGCCCGTCGGCGTCGCGGACGCCGTCACCGGGTCGACACACAAGACCATCCGGTCGGGTCGCGGCGGCATCATCATGTGCGACGAGGAACACGCCGACGCCGTCGACAAGGCGGTGTTCCCCGGCACGCAGGGGGGGCCGCTCATGCACAACGTCGCCGGGAAGGCCGTCGGGTTCGCGGAGGCGCTCGACCCTGCCTTCGACGCCTACGCCGAACAGACGGTGGCGAACGCCCGCGCGCTCGCCGACCAGTTGCAGGCGCGGGGTCTGGACCTCGTCTCCGGCGGGACGGACACCCACCTCGTCCTCGTCGACCTCCGGCCCTCGCACCCGGACACGACCGGGAAGGAGGTGGAGACCGCGCTCGAAGACGCCGGCATCGTCCTGAACGCCAACACGGTCCCCGGCGAGACGCGCTCGGCGTTCAACCCGTCTGGCATCCGTGCGGGGACGCCGGCGCTCACCACCCGCGGGTTCACCGAGTCGGCCTGCCGTGAGGTGGCCGACCTCATCGCCGACGTGGTCGACGCACCCCACGACGAGGCGGTCGTGCGGGCGGTCAGCGAGCGCGTCGACGAACTGACCGACGAGTACACGCTGTACGACTGACGCGGGTCGAGACGGGCTGACCGCGAGGTCCTGTCGGGACTCCCGTCCGCCGACCGTGTCACGTGCGGTTCAAGTACTCCGTGACGAGTTGTTCTTCGGCGCGTCGCAGTCGGTACGAGAGGGTCGACCGTGGGACGTCCAGTTTCGACGCCAGTTCGTCGAGCGTGATTTCGCTCGGCGCCCGGTAGTACCCGTGGCGGGCGGCCGCGCGTAACGCCGTCCGCTGGTCGGGGTCGAGCGAGACCGTCCCGAGCGAGTCGTGTCCCCACTGGTCGGCGTCCCGGAGGTGGCCCATGTGAAACGAGAGTCCGGACCGCAAGTTCGCGCTGAGTGCGTCGTAGAGCAGGCCGACCTTCTCGTCCGACCGCATCAGGATACGCCACTCGTGTCGGTCCTGCGAGCGACGGGAACAGAGGAGCGACCCGGGCGGGAGATACCGACCGACGAGCGTCTGGATGGGTTTGCCGCCGCTGAGCCGCTCGACGTACGTGTAGAACACCCGCTCACCGTCGGACCGCTCCAGGATGTCGGGGTGTTCCGTGGCGAGGCAGTCCGCCTCGGTCACCGACTCCGTGCGTCCGTCGTCGTCGAGGTGGAGCCGTTCGACCGCGTCGAGCGCCGCCTCCGGCCCGCTGAGGCGTTCGATGCGCCAGAAGTCGTCGTCGTTCACGCAGCCGTGCAGTCCCCGTGCGACGAGCGACGGGTGGTCGATGAACACGTCCATCACCGGGTCGGTACCGGGGTTGTAGTCGATGCTGAACGTGAACTCGCGCATCACACACCCTCCGGGTCGTGGCCGGGACTTGGCAACACACCGGCGAACTACACCGGCGAGCGCAAAAGCGTTCCCACCCGGTCGTCGTTCGGCAGCGCCAGATTGTCGGTCGACAACTAAACTATTATTTGTGATTAATACGCTTCTGCTGACGCCTGCCATGAGCACCGACGAACCCAGTCAGTCGACCGAGACACACGGCCACGAACATCACGAGGTAGAGGGGCCGGGGTATCCGACGCCAGCGGCGATGCGCACCGAGTCGGAACGCGAGAAGACCGCCTTCGTCATGTCGCTCCGGGTCGGGATGGACGTGGACGGCCCCGACTTCGTCGGGGTCGTGGACGTCGACCCCGACTCCGACACCTACGCGGAGTTGATCGACACGGTGGAGATGCCGAACAAGGGCGACGAACTCCACCACTTCGGCTGGAACACCTGCTCGTCGTCGTGTCACGCCGAGGGACTGATGCGAGACCACCTCATCGTCCCCGGGCAACGCTCCTCGCGGATCCACATCCTCGACGCGTCCGACCCGCGGAACCCCGAGATCGAGAAAGTGATCGAACCCGAGGAGGTGTTCGAGCACGACCTGTCGGCGCCACACACCGTCCACTGCGTGCCCGAGGGGAAAATCGTCATCAGCATGCTCGGCAACGCCGACGGCGAACTCCCCGGCGGCTTCCTCCAGCTCGACCAGGAGGACTTCTCCATCGACGGCCACTGGGAAGCGGACAGCGGGGAGATGGAGATGAACTACGACTACTGGTACCAGCCCCGTCACGGCGTGATGCTCTCGACCGAGTGGGCAGCGCCGGAGACCTACTACCCGGGCTTCGACCTGGACGACGTCGAGGACGGGAAGTACGGCGACAGCATCCACGTCTGGGACTGGGAGACGAAGGAACACCAGCAGACGCTGACCTTCGGCGAGGAGGGGCTCATCCCGCTCGAGATTCGGATGCCCCACAACCCCGAGGAGACGGAGGGGTACGTCGGCGCCGCGCTCTCGTCGAACATCCTCCGGTTCTGGGAGGCGGAGGACGGCCGCTGGGAGTGGGAGAAGGTCATCGACGTCGAGGACCGCGAGCATCCCGACTGGGACATGCCCGTGCCGGGACTGGTGACGGACATCCTCCTGTCGCTCGACGACCAATACATGTTCTTCTCGAACTGGCTCCACGGCGACGTCCGGATGTACGACATCAGCGACACGGGGAATCCACGGCTGGTCGACCAGTGCTGGGTCGGGGGCAACTTCGCCGAGCGCCAGTCCGTCGGCGGCCACGACGTCCGCGGCGCGCCGCAGATGCTCCAGCTCTCCCGGGACGGCCGACGGCTCTACTGGACCACCTCGCTGTTCTCCTCGTGGGACAACCAGTTCTACCCCGAAATCGGGGAGCGGGGGTCGCTGATGATGAAAGCGGACGTCTACCCCGAGGAGGGCCGGATGGAACTCGACGAGGAGTTCGTCGTCGACTTCGGCGACGCGCCCGGCGGGGCGGCTCGTGCCCACGAGATTCGCTGGCCCGGCGGCGACTGCACCAGCGACGTCTGGCAGTGAGCCGCCGATGTCCCACACAGTCACGCTGGAGTGGCGCGACGGCCGGGAGACGACCGTCGAGGTCCGGGAGTCCGAGACGGTCACCGACGCCACCGAGCGTGCGGGTCTCGGCGTCTCCTACGGCTGTCTGTACGGCGCCTGCGCCACCTGCACCGGGCGCCTGCTGGAGGGTGACCTCGTCCACGTCGAACGCCCGCGGGGGCTGAAACCCGGACACCGGCTGGACGGCTACGTCCTGCTCTGTGTGGCCGAACCGCGCTCCGACTGCCGGATCGAGGTGGGGGCGGAGATACAGGCCGACCTCGTGCCGAACCCGTGGAAATGACTCGGAACTCCCGACGCACGGCCGCCGTCGCACTCGGTGTCGCGCTCCTGTCGACGCCGGCGTCCGCCCACGAGGTGGCCGCCGCCGAGACGGGTCTCTCGTTCCCGCTGGTCGTCGCGAGCGTCGTCCTCGTCAGTCTCTTCGGGGGTGTGGTCGTGCTGATCGGGTACGGCCGCCTCCCGTGGTCGCTGGGACGGGCGGCGCTCCCAGTGGGGGTGTTCGCGCTCGGTGTCGCGGCGCTGGCGCTCGCCGTCACGCAGGCGGCGGCAGCGACCCTCGTCGGCCTCGCAGCCGGGGTCGGCGTCGTCTACGTCGCCCGCGACGCGGCGGTCACGGACTGCGGAACCTGTGCGGACGCGGCGCTGGGGGCCGTGACGCTCCACCGCGGCCTCGAAGGCGTCGTCCTCGCCACCGTCTACGCCGCCGATGCGGCGCTCGGGCTGGCGGGCGCCCTCGTCGTCGCTGGGCACGCCGCCGCCGAGACGGCCGCCGTCGGGTCGCTGTACGCGACGGCCGGCCGTCGGTACGCCCTCGCCGCAGTGCTCGTCGTCCAGACGGGGTTCATCGTCGGCGTCGCGGCGGGATGGAGAGCCGTCGGCGGCGTCTCGCCGACTGCCGAAGCCGGCCTGCTGGCGCTCGTCGGGGGTGTCCTCCTCGCCGTCGGCACCCGGGAGACGCGGCGTCGACACGTGGCGGGCGTCGTGCCGGCGTAGGACCGTCCACCAGGACCGTCCCCCTCGTCCTCGTCGCACGGCGACCGACCGTTCCGGACTGGCCGTTTGAACCGACCGCTCCGGACCGGCCGGCTGAACCGACGTGTGTAGGTCGACCGCCGAGCGCTCGGGTCCGAGCAGTCGGTCGTGAGTCCCTCGCACCGTCACACACTGCGGTACAGCGGTTCGGCGCTTCCGGGACCGAATCAGTCGTTGAAAAAGAACTTTACCCCTCACACCGACGTGTTGGCATAGCATGCATCGACCGATGACGACGCTCGACTTCCTCGACAGGGGAGTCGACATCTACGGCGACGCAGTCGGCGTGATCGCGCACGACGGAACCGAGTACACCTACGCCGAGTTCGGCGAGCGGGTCGACCGCGCGGCGGCGGCGCTCTCGGAGTGCGGTATCGAGGAGGGCGACCGCGTGGCGCTGCTCTCACCGAACACGCACTGGTTTCTGGAGACACTGTTCGCGATCAACGTCCTCGGGGCCATCTCGGTCCCACTCAACTACCGGCTCATCGCCGAGGACTACGAGTACATCCTCGACGACTGTGGAGCCCAGGCGGTCGTCGCCGACCACGAGTACGCAGAGAAGGTCGAGGCGATCCGCGACGAGGTCCCGGCCACGACGTTCGTCGCGAACCCGGCCGACCGCGTCGACGGCGACTGGCGCGATTACGAGGCGCTCCTGGAGGCGGCAGACCCCGACACGGTCGAACGGCCCGACGTCTCCGAGGACGACCCGGCGACGATCAACTACACGAGCGGGACGACCGGCGACCCGAAAGGGGTGGTCCGGACCCACCGCACCGAACACTGGCACGCGCTGGTCGCCGCACACCACACCGAGATCACCGACGACGACGCCTACCTCTGGACGCTCCCGATGTTCCACGTGAACGGGTGGGGCTATCCGTACATCATCACCGGCGTCGGCGGGACACACGTCTGCCAGCGCACCTTCGACAGCGGGGGTGCCTTCGACCGCATCCACGCTCACGACGTGACCTACCTCTGTGGCGCACCGACGGTCCTCGAACAGCTGATCGACCACTACCAGAACCACGACGTTCCGGCGACCGGCGACAAGCCGGTCAGGATCGCGACCGCGGCCAGCCCGCCCCCCGAGGCCACCATCCGGACCGTCGAGGACGAACTCGGCTGGGACATCTTGCACGTCTACGGGCTGACCGAGACCGGCCCGCTGATCACGACGAGCAACTCGCCGCGCCGGATCGAGAGCGAGGGGCGCTTCACGATCAAGACCCGGCAGGGCCACGCCATGCTCGGGACCGAACTGCGCGTCGTCGACAAGGACGGCGAGGACGTCCCGCCCGACGACGAGACGATGGGCGAGATCGTCGTCCGCGGCAACCAGGTCATGGACCGCTACTGGAACAAACCCGAGCGGACTCGTGAAGCGTTCAGCGGTCGGCTCGACGGATGGTTCCACACCGGCGACTTCGCCACCATCGACGAACGCGAGATGATCTCGATCAAGGACCGCAAGAAAGACGTCATCATCAGCGGGGGCGAGAACATCTCCAGCGTCGAGGTCGAGGACACGCTCTACGACCACCCCGACATCGAGCGCGTCGCCGTCATCGGCGTCCCACACGAGAAGTGGGGCGAGACGCCCAAAGCCATCGTCGTGCCCGCCGTCGGCGCCGACCTCACCGAGCAGGGGGTCATCGAGTTCGCCCGCGACAACCTCGCGCACTTCAAATGCCCGACCGTCGTCG
>NZ_JBEPXO010000119.1:0-8533 GCF_041641895.1 Salinigranum sp.
CTGCACAAATCTCGCCAGTATCTGTGACATCAATCGATTCGGTACCCGTCGGTACCGGAACGTTGTGACAGTCGCGAGAGGTGACGGCGAGCGAGGCGTCGAAAACCACCCCACGACAGGGCGTGTGGCGGAGGTATCCGCTTCGCAGAGTACAAGAGGAGGGGGCCTGTAAGCGGGGGTATGAACGTAGCCGACGCGATGACGCCACGAGCGGAGGTGGTCACGGTCGAACTCCCCGGTACCCGTGACGACGTCCTGATCTACCTCCAAGAACGTGGCTTCTCCTCCGTCCCCGTCGTCAAGCAGACCGACGACGGTGAGGAGTACCGCGGCCTCATCTCCCGGGAGGACCTCATCGAACAGCCCGACGAGGACCAGCTCGCGCTCCTCTTGCGGGAGGTGCCGACGACGTCGCCCGACGCCACCGTCGAGGAAGTCGCGGAGCTGATGGTCGACACCGATGCGCGTCGGGTGCCGGTGGTCGACGGCGGACTCGTCGGCATCGTCACCGTGACGGACGTGGTCCACGCCATCGCCAGCGGCGACGCCGACGGTGGCACCGACGTCGGCAGCCTCGCCGCGAAGGACGTGAACACGACGTACGTCGAGACGCCGCTGACGGTCGCCGAACGCGAGATCTACTACGCCAACGTCCCCTACGCCGTCGTCCTCGGCGACGACGGGCGGATGTGCGGCATCCTCACCGAAGTCGACATCATCGAGGTGGCTCGCGTCGTCGAGGGCGAGGACGACACCGGCGACTCCATCGCCAACCAGGACAACGACTGGATGTGGGAGGGAATCAAGGCCGTCGGGAACCGCTACATCCCGACGCGGAACGTCGAGATTCCCGCCGAACCGGTCGAGACGTTCATGACGACGGACCTGGTGACGGTGTCGCGGACGCGGACCGCGAAGGACGCCGCACAGATGATGATCTCGAACGACATCGAGCAGATTCCGCTCGTGGCCGGCGACGAACTCGTCGGCGTCGTCCGGGACATCAACCTGCTGGAGGCGCTCTGAGGATGCCGGCGGAGGACCGAAGCGAGAGCGAAGCCGTCGCCGAACTCGCCAAACGCCGGGGCTTCTTCTTCGGGGCGGCCGGCGCGTACGGCGGCGTCGGCGGCTTCTACACGTACGGCCCACAGGGCGCGGCACTGAAGCGCAACGTCGAGGACGCCTGGCGCGAGCGCTTTGCGGTGCAGGAGGGCAACATGGAGATCGACGGCCCGACCGTCATGCCCGAACCCGTCTTCGAGGCGTCGGGCCACCTCGACGGCTTCGACGACATGCTCGTCGAGTGCCCCGAGTGTGGCGAGTCCCACCGTGCGGACCACCTCGTCGAGGACGCCACTGGCGTCGAGGAGGCCGAGTCCCTGCCCATCCCGGAGGTCGAAGCGCTCATCGCGGACCACGACCTCGCGTGTCCGAACTGCGGGGCCCCGCTCGCCGGAAGGGCGGTCGAGGAGTTCAACCTCATGTTCGAGACGACCATCGGTCCCGGGTCGTCGACGCCGGGGTACCTCCGGCCGGAGACGGCACAGGGCATCTTCGTCGAGTTCCCCCGTCTGAAGGAGTACGCGCGCAACCGTCTCCCGTTCGGCGTCACCCAGATCGGTCGCGCCTACCGCAACGAGATATCGCCGCGGAAGAGTCTCGTCCGGACCCGTGAGTTCACCCAGGCCGAACTGGAGCAGTTCGTCGACCCCGAGCGGGACGAACCGGACCTCTCGGCCGTCGCCGACCTCGAAGTCGAATTGTACCCCGCGACCGAACAGGTCGACGACGACGGCGGACTCGTCGAGACCACCATCGGCGAGGCCGTCGACGAGGGTGTCATCGGCAGCGCGTGGGTCGGCTACTTCCTCGGCGTCGCGTACGAGTGGTACGAACGCGTCGGCGTGGACATGGACCGGTTCCGCTTCCGCCAGCACCTCTCGGGCGAGCGTGCGCACTACGCCGCCGACTGCTGGGACGCCGAAGCGGAGGTCGACGGCGACTGGATCGAAATCGCCGGCTTCGCCTACAGAGGAGATTACGACCTCTCGAAACACGCCGAACACGCCAACGACGACTTCACCCTCTTCCAGCAGTACGACGAGCCGAAGACGGTCGAGCGGGCGGTGGTCGACCCGGACATGAGCGTCCTCGGACCGGAGTTCGGCCGGGCCGCCGCGGGCGTCGCGGACGCGTTGCAGGACCTGGCCGAGCGCGACCCCGAGGCGTTCGAGGACAGCGAGGTCACCGTCGTGGTCGGCGACAGCGAGTACTCCGTCCCGACCGAGGTGGCGAACTTCCGTATCGAAGAGCAGACCGAGTCCGGCGAGCACGTCACGCCGCACGTCGTCGAACCGTCGTTCGGCGTCGACAGGACGGTGTACACCCTCGTCGCCCACGCGATGCACGAAGACGAAGTCGACGGCGAGACGCGGACCTACCTCGACCTCTCGCCCACCGTCGCACCGACCGACGTGGGCGTGTTCCCGCTCGTCTCCAACGTCGACTACCTCACCGACCGCGCACGCGAACTCGTCGGGGGACTCAGAGACGCCGGCTTCGCCGTGGTCTACGACGACTCGGGCAGCATCGGACGGCGCTACCGGCGGCAGGACGAGGTCGGCACGCCGTTCTGCGTGACGGTCGACCGCGACGGCATCGAGGGCGACGGCCCCGACACCGTCACCGTCCGCGAGCGCGACTCCGCCGCGCAGGCCCGGGTACCGGTTGACGACCTCGTCTCCGTCCTCGTCGACCTCCGTGCCGGGACCCGGGCGTTCGACGACGTGCTCGACGAGTACGAGCGGGTCGTGACCGAGGCGTAGGGCGTGAGCGAGCTCCAGCGGCGCCTCGTCCACGCCAGCGGGAGCCTCGTACCGCTGGGGTACCTCACTGGAGTCGTCCCCTGGTCCGTCGTGACGGGACTGTTCGTCGCGAGCGCCCTCGTCGCGACGGTGCTGGAGGTGCTCCGTCTCGGCGTGGGGCTGGACTGGGCCATCTACGACCGACTCACCCGCGACTACGAGCAGGACAACCCCGCGGGGTACGCGCTGTACACGTACAGCACGGCCGGCGTCGCGCTCGTCTTCGCGCCACCGGTCGCGGCGGCGGGGATACTCATGCTCGCCGTCGGCGACCCCATCTCGGGGCTGATGGGGTCGCGCGGCGTCGGCGAGACGAAGCAGGTCACGACGCTCCTCACGATGTTCGGCGTCTGTCTCGCGCTCGCGCTCGGGACGTTCGCCGCCGAGGGCGTGCGACTGACCGCGCCGGCGCTCCTCGCCGGCGTCGTCGGTGCCGCGGGGGCGACGGTCGCAGACGGCGTCAAGCCCGTCGTCGCCGGCTACGTCGTCGACGACAACCTCTCGATTCCCCCGGTTGCCTGCGGGGCGATGTGGCTGGTCGGCGTCGCCGTCGCGTGAGAATTTATTAACGCGACCGCCGAAGCCCGTGTGTGACCGTCTACGAGAGCGACCTCCCGGGCGTCGGCAAGAAACACGAGATAGAGCTCGGTGACGGCTCACGGCTCGTCGTCGTGACGCACAACACCGGGAAGCGCGAGGTGTTCCGGCGCGTCGACGAGGACGCCGACTCCGAGAAGCTCTTCGAACTCCCCGACCGGCTCGCCCGACAGGTCGGGACCATCCTCGAGGGCGCGTACTTCCAGCCGGTCCGCTCACAGAGCATCGAGACGCTCCTGGGCGGGGATACGCTCATCGAGTGGGTCGAGATACCCGAGGAGTCGGACCTCGACGGCAAGACCCTCGGGGAGGCCGACCTCAGACAGGAGACGGGCGCGAACGTCGTGCTCGTCCAGCGAGGCGAGACGACCATCACGAACCCCGGCGGCGACACCGAACTCCGGGCCGGAGACACGCTCCTCGCCGTCGGCCCCCGGGAGGCCTGTCGGACGTTCCAGTCGCTGGTGACGGGCGAGTGAGATGGTCGAGTTCTCTCTGCTCGAGCTCGGCGAACTGTTCGTCGCCGTCGCCGTCGCGGGCGCGCTGGGTGCGCGCCTCGGACTCTCCGTCATCCCGCTGTACGTCGTCGGCGGGATGCTCGCCAGCCCGTTCGTCGCCGGCCGTCTCGGGCTACCGTACGTCCTGCCCGGCGAGACGCTGACACTGCTCGCCGAACTCGGAATCGTCCTCCTGCTGTTCTTTCTGGGGCTGGAGTTCAGCCTCGACCGGCTGCTGGCGGCGAAGACCAACATCACCCGCGCCGGTCTCATCGACATCACGATCAACCTCCCCGTCGGGGTCGTCATCGGCCTCGCGCTCGGCTGGTCGTTCGTCGAAGCCCTGCTCCTGGGCGGCATCGTCTACATCTCCTCGAGCGCCATCATCACGAAGTCGCTCATCGACCTCGGCTGGATCGCCAACGCCGAGTCCGAGCCCATCCTCGGGACCCTCGTCTTCGAGGACCTCGTCATCGCCGTCTACCTCGCGCTCGTCACCTCACTCGTCCTCGGCGGGGACGGTACGGGGAGCCTCGTGCAGAGTCTCGCAGTCGCCTTCGGCTTCCTCGGGGCACTCCTCGTCGCCGTGCAGTACGGCACCCAGTTCTTCACGCGGGTGCTCGACGTCGACAACCCCGAGCCGTTCGTCCTGCGGACGCTCGGCGTACTCGTCCCCATCGCGGGCTTCGCGCTCTCCATCGGCGTGAGCGAGGCCGTCGCCGCCTTCTTCGTCGGCATGGGCTTTTCCACCACGGACCACCGCGAACGCATCGAGCGCCGCCTGGTCGGAATCCGCGACGTGTTCGCCGCGGTCTTCTTCTTCTGGATCGGCGTCAACACCGACCCCCGACTCGTCTTCGCCGCCGCCGTCCCGCTCGTCATCGCCGTCGTCGTCACCACGCCGACGAAACTCGTCTCGGGCTACTACGGGGGTCGCGTCTACGACCTCACGCCGAAGCGGTCGCTCCGGGTGGGCGTCGGGATGGTCTCTCGCGGCGAGTTCTCGCTCGTCATCGCGGCGCTCGCCGCGGGCGGGACCGGCACCGTGATGACCGAACTCATTCCCGCGTTCGCCGTCGGCTACGTCCTCGTGATGAGCACGCTCGGCACGGTGTTGATGGGCGAGTCCGACCGTGTCGAGCGGCTGGTGTTCCGGGGCGAGTCGACGGCGGCCCCCGACTGAGCGAAGTCGCAAGGGCGTCGGGTATCACACCGCGAACAGCAGGAACCGCACGCTGACGAAGACGAAGTACGCGACGACGAGCCACGCACCCTCGCGCCGCCGGACGACCCACCCCTCCCGGCGCGCGACGAGCACGAGGCCGACGCCGACGACGAACTTGAACGGGAGGTCCCACCGAACCACCGACGGCGGGACCGCGTAGGTGGAGACGACGCCACCGAGGCCGAAGCCGACCAGCGGGTTCACGACGTTCGACCCGACCAGCGTGCCGAGCGCGATGTCCGGCGTCTTCCGTCTGAGCGACTCGACTACCGTCGAGAGTTCGGGGAGCGCGGCGGCCAGACCGATGGTGACGACGCCGACCATCGAGCCGTTCAGCCCCAGCGTGGCGACGAGTCCGTCCACGACGCGGAGGACGACGAAGGCGCTCCCGAGAACGAGCAGGAAGCCGGCGAACGCGACGGCGGCGTCGCGGCGAGGGTTCACGCTCGCCGTGCCGGGCAGGCGCTCGGAGCGCCCGTGGGTCGTGACCGTCCAGTACGCGTACGCGACGAACGCGACGAGGAGGGCGAGGCCGTCGAGCCGCGAGACGGTCCCGTCGACGGCGACGACGAAGGTGAGCGCGAACGCCCCGAGCATCGGGTAGTACGTCGACCGACGGAAGGCGTCCGAGAGGGTGACGCGGCCGAACCCGACGAGGAAGAGGCCGACGAGCAGCGTCTGCTGGACCGTCGACGACCCCATGTTCCCGCCCATCACCGTCGCGCTCGCGACGACGGGGTCGAGCGTCCCCGAGACGATGCCGAGCGAGGCGACGAGGTGCGAGCCGAGTTCCGGGAGGCTGGTCCCGAGCGCGACGAGCGTCGAGGCGACGACGGCGTCGGGGACGTCGTAGGCGCGGGCGAGCGCGACGAGGCTGTCGACCGTCGCGCCGGCGGCCTTGACGAGGACCCCGAGCGCCGCGGCGGCGAGGAGGAGCGAACCGAGGAGGTCGGGCGTCAGTGCGACCGACGTCACCGCGGCTTCGCCTCCACCGTCATCGTCTCCGACTGACAGCGGGAGGGGTGAAAAGTGGTACTGCCTCGAGTACGCCTGCCGGTTCGGTCACGGGCTGTCGTCCCCGTCACTCCTCGACGCCGGGGCCGGAGACGAGTCCGAGCGGTCGGAGCAACCCGAGCGCGTCGGAACTCGCCCCACGTTCGGCGGTCTTCCCGTCCGCGATGCGGGCGACGACGATGCCCTCGCCATCGAACGTTCGGCCGGTCGGCTCGACGAACCGTCGGACGACCGCCTCGTTCGCCGCGAGGTCGTGTGTCTCGTCGGAGGACATGAGTGGCACCGGATGGTTCCGCCGCCGCAAACGTTTGTCGTGTCGGGACGGGCGTCGGGAGACGCCGAGACGAGGGTGGTGGAAGGGGGTGGACGCCGCGAGCGCGGTCAGACGGGGCCGATTACGTCGAACGACGTGACGATGGCGTCCAGTGCCTCGGCGTCGCGCGGGTCGACGAGTTGTGCGACGACGACGACGGTGTAGGAACGGTCGGGGGGTACTGCCGCGATGACGACGATGGCGGTGTCGCGGCCGTCACACGACTCGTAGCGGGACACTCGGCCGGCGAACTTCCCGTCGTCGTAGTCGCTTCGACCGCTCGCGGTACAGGCGGGGAAGGGGAACTCGTCGAGGACGACGTCTGGGGTCCGCGAGAGGTCGCGGGAGGCCAGGATAGAGACGCCGGGAGTCGAGTAGCCGTTGCTGTACGCGTCGACGTTCGGGGAAGCGACGAGTCCGGGGCCGATGTCGAACGCACGTCCGTCGACGTCGGACCACTCCGCGGGGACGTCGACGACGATGCTCCCGCTGTTGTCGGTGACTCGGCGGTAGTTCGTGTAGCCGGCGGCCCGGGGCGCGTCGGCGTCACCGCTGTTCGAGCCGCCGCCACCGCTGTCCGCCGGGAGCACCGACCGGAGCGGCGTCCCGTTCACCTCGCCCGAGAGCACCTCACCGGTGGTGAAGCGGAGGACCTGGACGTCGAGCACGTCGCCGGGGCTCCGCGACCGGAGGATGTCGCAGTAGTCCTTCATCGACCCGTCGCGAGCGAGCGTGAGCCCCTCCATCCGGACGATGATGTCGGCCGGTTCGATACCCGCCGCCGAAGCGGGCGACCCCGACTCGACCGACGAGACCCAGACGCCCGAGATGGAGCCGTCGTCGCTCCGGACCGCCCGTCCGTTGATACCGATGGAGTTGACGTCCCGTCCCTCCGTGAGGTCCGCGACGATTCGGCGAGCTAGCGGGGCCGAGATGGCGAGGTTGATGTCGAAGCGGTCGTCGCCGGCGTAGTTGACGCCGACGACGCGGCCGCGCTCGTCGACGAGGGGACCGCCGGAGTTGCCGGGACGGATGCGCGCGTCGTGCTCGAGGACGCCGTCGACCGACGCCCAGACGGTGTGGACCGTCGACGCCCGCTTCGAGATGATGCCCCGCGTGACGGTGTAGTTGGGGTCGCCGAGCGGGAAGCCGAGCGCCCACACCTCCAGGTTGGTCTCGATGGGGTCGTCGTACCACTGCAGCGGCTGGAACTCACCCCCGTCGACCTGGATGACCGCGAGGTCGGAGCACTCGGAGACACCGAGCACTCTGGCGTTGTACGACCGGCCGTTCGCGAACACTTCGAGCGTCGCCGCGCCGGTCACCACGTGGTTGTTGGTGACGACGATTCCCGAGGGGTCGACGACGAAGCCGGTGCCGCTGCCGGCGGAGTTGGCCTGGTACCCCACCTGTGGGTCGACGAACGACCCCTGCGCGACGATGCGGACGACCGACGAGCGGGCGTCGTCGACACTCGCCACAGCCGACGTTCCCGACGCGAACTCCGTGCCGCCGGTACAGCCGGCGAAGCTCGCGACACCGACCGCACCGACGCCCGCGAGGAACGCCCGCCGGTCCAGCGTCGGGCGTGTCTCGTTCGCGGGCGGTCCGTCGGCGGCGACGGCCGCCGCGTCCGGTTCCGTGCGTGCGTGTCTCTGTCTGTCGTCCCTGCGGTCGGTTGCTGCGTCGCTCATGATGGTGTACCCGTGTGAGAGTGTACCATATGCTGTCAGGAGCGATAAAGACATACACTGATTGTCATTTCCGCCGGAACTACCGACAGGCGGGACGGTTGTTGACGGCGCGGAGAGGGACGACCGCTGGGTGTCGGACTACCCCGAGAAGAGCGAGTTGTGGACGGGCGCGTACTCCCGTTCGGTGGTCGTCTCCTCCGCTGCCGTGTCGTGGATGGCGCTCCCCGCGAGTCCCTCCCTGAGGAAGTCCTTCAGGGGTGGGCCGACCTTCTCGGGTTCGACGAGGAACGCGTCGTGGCCGTGGTCCGAGTCGACGACGTGGTGTGCCA
>NZ_JBEPXO010000120.1:0-8459 GCF_041641895.1 Salinigranum sp.
AGGCCTCGCTCGTCGCGGCGGACGTCCCGAACGTCCGACTCGAAATCGACCACGTCGACGAGTACGCGCTGGGCGAACTCCTCTACTCGATGGAGGCCGCCTGCGTCCTCTACGGCGAACTCGCCGGTGTGTCGACGTTCACCCAGCCGGCGGTCGAGTGGGGCAAACGGGCCGCCCGCGGGCTGCTCGGCGGTGGCGACTTCGAGGAGGCCGACGCCGTCGCGGACAAGACCCGACTCGAAATCGAGTAGCGTGCGTCGGTAACCGGAGAGTTGAACCGCGCTCGGTTCGAATCCGTCCCCGATGGAGTCTCCGACCCGAAACGCGGGCGAGGCGACCGTCGAACGCCTCGCCGGACTCACGCAGGCGGTGCTGGTGGTACTCGCCGCGTTCCTCGTCGCCGCCGCCGTCGTCGCGCCGACGTCGGCGTGGCTCGTCGACGTCGGCCTGCTCGCCGAAGGGAGCCTCGCGCTGAACGTCGCCCGGACCGTGCTCCAGTTCGTCGGGTTCGTCGTCGCCATCGTCGGCTTCCTCGCCATCACGGACACGTGGGAGGTGCTCCACACCCGACGGCCGACGGGACGGACTCTCCTCCTCGCGGGCGGTGCCACTCTCGCCCTCCTCGTGATGCAGTTCGGTGCCGGCTTCCTCTTCCAGGCCGCCGGGGTGTCGTTCGGCGAGAACCAGGTCATCACCCAGGGCAAGCGGGCGCCGGTGTACTTCCTCTACATGATTCCGGTGTCACTGCTGCTCGTCGGCCCCATCGAGGAGTTGCTCTTCCGCGGAGTCGCACAGGGCGTCCTCAGGAAGGGTTTCGGCGTCCGCGCGGGCATCGTCCTCGCGAGCGGGCTGTTCGGCCTGGTCCACTGGGTGGCCGTGTCGGGTGGGCCGCTGGAGAAACTCGCGTACGTCACAATCGCCGCGGTGCTCGGCATCGTCCTCGGCGTGCTGTACGAACGGACCGAGACGCTCGTCGCACCCGCGCTGGCACACGGCGTCTACAACTCGACGCTGTTCGTCATCCAGTACGTGGGCGCGACGGGGATGGTGTGAGCGACGGTAGACGGCCGGCGGTCGGGTCGTCACCGGGGGACGGGCCGAAGTCGACCGCTCGGTGAAGAGGGGCACGACTTGGGTAGTTCGCTCGCCGAGGAGCGGGTCCGAGGCTTGCAGAGGCAACCACGTCGTACCGTCAACACCGGTGGAGGCGCGAGCGACACGGCCGACTGGGCCGAATATACCGTCTCAGGCGGTTCACAGCCGTGTGACGGGGTCGTGGGTCTCGCCAGGTCAAGTGACTTACCGACGCGTGCGGTACACCGAGAGACGATGAGGGAGTCTCGGTGAGCTCCGCACGGGACGACGACGTGTCGGGTGCGACGCTCTCGTATCGGAGGATCCTCGAACGCGAGATGGAGAGCGCGCTCAAAGAGATCGACAGACCGACGAGAGGGGTGTTCCTCTCGGGGTTCTCGGCCGGCCTCAATCTGAGTTTCGGGGCCCTGTTCATGGCTATGGTTCTGACGTTCTCCGACGGGTTCGACTCCGAACTCTCGAAACAGGTCGCGCTGGCGAGTATCTCCTCGGTCGCCTTCCTGTTCGTCGTCGTCGGTCAGACCGAACTGTTCACTGCACACACGACGATGGCAGTCCTCCCGTTGCTCGACGGTCGTGTCTCGGTGTCGGAGGTGACCAGACTCTGGGGAGTGGTCTACGCCTCGAACCTCGTCGGTTGCGTCTGTTTCGTCGGGCTGATCGCCGCCATCGGCGAACCGATGGGGATCGTCGAACCGTCCGCGTTCGGTTCGCTCGCGAACGCACTCTCGGGGTTGCCCTGGTGGGTCGTCCTCCTCTCCGGCGTCGTCGCGGGCTGGCTGATGGGACTGGCGACGTGGCTCTCAGCCGCCAGCAGGGACACGATCGGACGACTCGTCTTCGTTCTGCTCGTCACTGCGCTGATCGGCTTCGGACCGTTTCACCACTCCATCCTCGGAACGACCGAAATGTTGTCCGCGCTGGTGCTCGCAGGGAACGTCTCGGCCGGTGCGTTCGGGACGTTCCTGCTCTTCACCACCCTCGGAAACGTGATCGGTGGCGGAGTCTTCGTCGGGCTTCTCAACTACGGTCACGTCGCGCTGGCCGGCGACCAGCAGGACGTGGAGTTCGAGTCGAAGACGCGAGCGGACGAGTGACTGTCGCTCACTCGGCGCCGACTCGTCGCGCGAGAAGCGACGGCGACGGAGACAGCGACGAGCGACGGGCGACCGCTGGGTTCGACACGGTCGTTCCGAACCGGCCCGTTCGTCACGAGGGGTTCTTCCGCGCCAGGTCCATCCCGCAGACGGGACAGCGTCCCTCGTCCTCGTCGAACTCCCGGCCACAGCCCTGACACTGGTAGCGCCACTGGCGCTGTTCGGTGATGCCGTCCTGACTGATGACGTCGCAGGCGACGTCGAGGCGGGCGGCGACGTTCTGCATCGCGTAGTCGTCGGTGACGAGCGTCGCGTCGAGTTCGAACGCCGCGGCGACGAGTCGGGTGTCCGTCTCCGAGAGGACGCCCGCGTCGCCCGTCTCGGTGGCCGCCCGGCGGACCTTCGCGATGGTCCCCTCGGTGGGGATGTGGACGTGCATCCCCGCGCCCTCCATCGCCTCGAACCGCATCGCTGCGGACCCCTCCAGTTCGTCGCGGACGGCAGGAATCGACGCCGTCTGGTCGTCGGTGTGGTAGTCGTTGATGAACGCCGACGAGTCGAGAAGTCGCATCGCGCGCTACTGGGCGACGACGATGTAGTCTTTCACCGCTTGCACGTTCCCGACCGGGACGTGCAACAGGTTCTCGTCGTCCAGTTCGTAGTCGCTCGACACTTCGAGGTTCGGTTCGACCAGGAGGTCGTGCAGTTTGCCCGTCTTCAGGTCCATCGTGATGTTGTACAGGGTCCCGAGTTCGGCCCCGTCCGAACCCATGACCGCCTTCCCCGAGAGGTTCTCCGCGAGTACCATACGCCCGCTATGAGAGCGCGGTACCATAAACACCACGGGGGCGGCAGACGGGCGTCAGACGCCCGGACGACGCCGACCACGGCGAGCGAGGCCCACGGACGCACCGCCCGTCACCCGGAGCGTCCGGGAGACGTGACCGGGACGAAGCGGCCGTCCGTCCCGCCGCCGGCGAGGGCGTACCACGTGACGATGGACTTAACTCTCCCCCCCGGCACCTGACTCACAAGGAACTTCTTCCGGGGTGATCTTCATGTCCGAATCCGACACCACACCTACCGCACTCCGCACCCCCATCGTCGCCGTCCTCGGCCACGTCGACCACGGCAAGACGAGCCTGCTCGACACCATCCGCGGGTCGGCCGTCTCGGAGGGCGAGGCGGGGGCCATCACACAGCACATCGGGGCCACGGCCGTACCGCTCGAAACCATCTCCGGCATGGCCGGGAGTCTCGTCGACCCCGACGACTTCGACCTGCCCGGACTGCTGTTCATCGACACGCCGGGGCACCACTCGTTCAGCACCCTCCGCTCGCGGGGTGGCGCACTCGCCGACATCGCTATCGTCGTCGTCGACGTCAACGACGGCTTCCAGCCCCAGACGGTGGAGGCCATCGACATCCTCAAACGGACGGGGACGCCGTTCGTCGTCGCCGCGAACAAAATCGACACGACGCCCGGGTGGAACCCACAGGAGGGCGCGCCCATCCAGCAGACGTACGAGGCCCAGTCGTCGAGAGCCCGGTCGATGCTGGACGAGAACCTCTACGAGATCATCGGCGACCTCTCGGACAACGGCTTCTCCGCCGACCTCTACTGGCGCGTCCAGAACTTCCAGAAGAACGTCGGCGTCGTCCCCTCGTCGGCGATGACGAGCGAAGGCATCCCGGACCTGCTGGCGGTGCTGATGGGACTCTCCCAGCGGTACATGAAAGAGGAGATGCAGATAGACGTGACCGGCCCCGGCGCGGGGACGGTCCTCGAGGTCAAAGAGGAGCGCGGCTTCGGCACCACGCTCGACGTCGTCCTCTACGACGGCACCGTCCGCGAGGGTGAGACCATCGTCGTCGGCGGGAAGAACGACCCCATCGTCACCGAGGTCCGCGCGCTCCTCCGGCCCCGGCCGAACGCCGAGATTCGCACCGAGAAGCGGTTCGAGCGGGTCGACGAGGTGACGGCGGCGTCCGGGGTGAAAATCGCCGCGCCCGACCTCGAAGCGGCGATGGCGGGCGCGCCGGTCCGCGTCGTTCGGGACCGCCCCGTCGACGAGGTCATCGCCGAGGTGAAGCGCGAACTCGCCGAGATCAAGGTCGAGACTGCCGAAGAGGGCGTCGTCGTCAAGGCCGACACGCTGGGCAGTCTGGAGGCGATGGCGAACGCGCTCGACGAGGCCGAAGTGCCCATCCTCCGCGCGGAGGTGGGCGACGTCGCGCCGCGGGACGTCGCCGTCGCGTCGACGGCGAACGAGGAGAAACACGAAGTCATCCTCGCGTTCAACGTCGACGTGCTGAAGAACGCCCGGGAGGAGCTGGAGAAGACCGGCGTCAGACTGTTCGACGACGACGTCATCTACCAGCTCGTCGAGGAGTACGAGGAGTACGTCGCGGAGATGCAGCGCGCCCAGCAGGAGAACGTCCTCGACAAGATCATCCGCCCGTGCCGGTTCCGGATCCTCGAAGACCACGTCTTCCGGCAGTCCAATCCGGCAGTGGTCGGCGTCGAGGTCATGTCGGGGACGCTGAAGAACAACCAGTACGTCGTCAAGTGGGAGGGGAACGAACCGACGCGCGTCGGGCAACTCAGCGGGATTCAAGAACAGGGCGAGGACGTGAGCGAAGTCCGCGCCGGGAAGCGGGTGAGCGTCGCCATCGACGGGCCGACGGTCGGCCGACAGATAGACGAGGGTGACGAACTCTGGGTGATGCTCCCCGAGAAACACGCGAAGATTCTCGAACAGGAGCTTTCGTCGGACATCCCGGCGGACGAACTCGAGGCGCTCCAGTCGTACCTCGACAAACACCGCCGTCGTGACCCCTTCTGGGGGAAGTGAGACGCGGTCACCCCTCCTCGGTCGGGTCGTCACTCCCGTTCCAATTCGGCCGCGAGTCGCCGCAGCCGTGCGACGCGGGTGTCGGTCGACGGGTGAGTCCGGAACGCCCAGCTTCCGAGCGTCCCGTCGGCCGAGAGCGTCGGGAGGACGTCGAGCGCCACGAGAGCGTCGGGAGGACGTCGAGCGCCACGAGGGCGTCGGACCACTCCCGGAGGTCCTCGGGCGGCGGACCCCGAGCCTCGTCGAGGCGGACCAGCGCGCTCGCGAGTGCCGCCGGTGACCCCGTGAGCGCCGCGGCACCGGCGTCGGCCGCCCACTCCCGGCCTCGGGAGAGCACCGCGACACCGAGTTGCCCGTAGAGCAACAGCGCCCGGTCGAACAGCCACCAGAACCACTCGCCCAGGTCGTCGGGGTCGTCCTCGAACAGGTCCTCGGCGAACACGACCGGAGCGAGCGCGAGCGCCATGAGGCGGCTGTCGCCGTTCGCCAGGTGGCTCACCTCGTGGGCGAGGAGGCCTCCAGTTCCGCCGGCGGGAGGCGGTCGAGCAACCCGTTCGACACCACGAGCGTCGCCGTCTCGCCCGCCCCGATGGTGAACGCGGCCGGCCGGTCGTACGCCGCGATTCGGACCTCGGGGGTCGGGACGCCCGCCTGCTGGGTGAGTCGGCGGACCACGCTGTCGACGCCGTCCGCCGGCCGCGACGCGCGCGAGTCGCCGTCGAGCGACTGCTCGCGGAGTCGCCGCGCCTCGGCCCGGGGGGCGGTGACGAACGCCGCGAGCGAGACGGCGACGACGAGCGCGCCGAACGCCCAGAACGCCCAGGGGTGTTCGAACACCGCCGAGGCGACGAGGCCAAGGGCGACGACGCTCTCGACGACGAGCAGGTAGAGGGAGACGAGCGTCGAGACGGCCACGACCACCTGGACGGGGTCCGACGGCGGGAACAGGTGGCCGTCCGTCGTGTACGGGGCGACGCGTGACCACTTCGAGACCACCGTCGCCAGCCAGACGAGTGCGGCGCACGCCACGACCGCCGGTGGGAGCGCGGAGACGGCCGACAGGCGGGGTGCTTGCACGGCCACGTCGTAGACGTACACGAGCAGACCCGGCACGACGAGGCCGAGCAACAGTCCCCCGAAGAGGACGGCGAAGACGGCCAGGACGGCCGACATCGAGAGGAGGACGGCGGCCGCGAACGCCATTCGAGCGAGGAGTGAGAGACGGAGACGGAGGTGCATACGACCTGCACACCCCCGCCAGTCGTCAACGTATCGCCACAGTATACAATCTGATACTCCGAACGATCGAGAGACATCGTCGAGCCGAGAATAAGTTACTCGTGACTTATCAGACACCATTCGTACGTTACACCGATTCACGAGAACACGTCGAACGAACCTCCCCAGAAAATTTTTTTAGTCGAGCGCATTCATACGAACGAACGAGGTGAGCCACGATGAGCACTCGTACCGACCACAGAGAGCGTATCGGCGGTTCGAACGGTCGTCCGGGCGGGACGCACGACGTCGGCACGAGTGACCATCCGCTCTCGAAGTACGACCTCTTCCTCGCCGTCCTGCCGCTGCCGCTCCTCGTCGGGCTCGGGTGGGCGACGCTGGCGGGCGCCCCACTGTCCGCGGGGGCCGGCCTCGGGTCGGTGCCGTCGGCACTCCTGCTCGCGTACGGGCTCTTCGTCGGCGGTCCCTCCGCTCGTAGCGGCAGTGGAGTCGGAGCGGCTCGAGAGACGCCGGGGGACGACGGACGGACCCACGGGTGAGAAGCGAGGCGGCCGAGAACGTCGGAAGCGTCGGGGCCGGCGGGAACGACGAGAACGACGAGAACGGGGCCAGCCCTGCGTCCAGTGGTTACCGCGCGGTCGGCGTCAGGTCGTCACCGACCGTCGACATCACCTGGAACGCCGCGGAGGCCGCGAGGCCGCGCGCGACTTCGGTACACTCCTCCGTCGTGAGTCCCGACTCCAGGTCGTCGGCGTCCGGCGTGAGGCCGGCGCTGACAGGGTGGCCGACGGGGGGGTGAACGGCGACCGTGGCCCGCGGACCGTTGGAGCTGTTCGACAGCTCCGACCCGATGGCGTAGCTGTCGGGGAGGTACGTCCGCGTCTGCGCGACGATACCGGCGACGGCCTCGCGAAGCTGCCGGAGTTCCGCAGCGGAGAGCTCCTCGACGTCGGCAGAGGGTTGTCCGGCACCGACCACGCCGGGGGCACCCGCGTATGGGTTGTTTCCGTTCATCAGACAGTCCAGGTACGGGAAGGGGCCGCAAAAAGCCGTCGGAGACGGAGACATCCGTTTCGACGGAAAATCCACCTCCCCTCGTGTCCGGGAGCGGACGCTACAGGATGGGCTCGCTCTCGCCGTAGACGGCGAGGACGACGGCCGTCGTGTACTCGTCGAAGCCGGCCCGGTCGGGGACATCGCCGCGCGCGAGGACCACCTCTTCGGCGTCGAACGTCCACTCGCGGAGCGCCCGCCCGTCCGCCAGTCCGCGTTCGACGGTGTCGCGCACCCGCTCGGCGTCGTTCCCGGAGGCCTCGTAGAAGAGTCCGGGACCGGGGCCGGTGGTCCAGCCCAAGCCCGCACAGACCTGGTCTGCAGTGCCCGCCCGGGCCGTCGCGCGGGACTGGACGACCGTGAGTCGGTTGCCCGCCGGTCCGAGGTCGGGCGCCGTCTCGACCAGTTCGACCGTCGCCTCGGCCGGGACGACGGAGGAGACGGTGACGAGGTTGTAGTTGTGGACGTTGGCGTCCGCGAGCGCCGCGTCGTAGGAGGCCATCGCCGTCCCGGCGCGTCCGACGCCGCGGACGACGGAGATGGTGCTCATCGGTTCGAGAAGGGAGACGCGAGGAATAATGCGTTACGATACGGCCGACCCGGGGGCGGGAGCGTCAGTACTGGTAGTCGAGGCCGGGTATCTCGACACTGTCGTCCTCGGCGAGTTTCTCCTTGGCGGCGACGAAGTCCTCGTGAGTGACCTCGGTGCGCCCGTCGCGGATGGCGAACATGCCGGCCTCGGTCGCGAGCGAGGCGAGGTCCGCGCCGCTGTACTCGTCGAGGTCGGCGGCGATAGCGGTCGTGTCCACGTCGCCCGCGAGTTTCATGTCGCGGGTGTGGATGTCGAGGATCTGTGCGCGTCCCTCGGCGGCGGGCTTCGGCACCTCGATGAGGCGGTCGAACCGGCCGGGGCGGAGGATGGCCTCGTCAAGCATGTCGAAGCGGTTGGTCGCGGCGATGATACGAATCTCGCCGCGCTCGTCGAAGCCGTCCATCTCGTTCAACAGCTGCATCATCGTCCGCTGGACCTCGGCGTCCCCGGAGGTCTTCGAGTCGGTCCGCTTCGAGGCGACGGCGTCGATTTCGTCGATGAAGATGACGGCGGGTTCGCGCTCCTTGG
>NZ_JBEPXO010000121.1:0-8205 GCF_041641895.1 Salinigranum sp.
CATCGTGATGCTGTATCTCGACATCTCGCTCGGGTAAGTTACCCACGACTGAAGTGGTGGGCTTTCCCCCGCGAGGAGTTTCGGCCCACGCTTCGTTCACCGTCGAGGGCGGGTTGCACGACGGCGGTCGGTCACGCGGAGGGGTTCCCTGCGCGAGTTTCCGGCCCGTGGCCACCGTCCGAAGCCGTCTCACACCACTTCAATTATCGGTGGATTTCCCTCGTTTCATCGACGCTTGATGCGACGAGAGCGACGAGGCGTCATCCATCCCCGATGTCAGGGCCTACTTACGAAGGCCCCTCCACGGACGACACATTTGGCCGACCGGGAGTGTACCTGCTGCTGCGGAACGCGGGAGCATAACTCGACCGGTGGCGAAACCGGCCGTTCGTCGCCCGTGGGAGGCGACCGGACTGTCGGCTTCCTCCCACGACTGAACTCGTGGGCTTCCGCCTCGATTCTATGTGAAAAACCGACTCACGGTAGGCCCATCCTACCTGTCAGCCGGTGGTGAGGAGAGCGTTAGGCGGCCCATGTTAATGTCGAACTCCGACGTTCGGGAGGTAATGACTCAGGGCAAGGTTCTCCTCGTCGGGATCGACGCCGCGTGCTTCGAGCAACTCGACCCGCTCCTCGAGGCGGGCGAGCTGCCGGCCATCGCGACGCTCATCGAGGAGGGCGTGGCCCGCGACCTCGACACGACGTTCCCGCCGTGGACTCCCTCGGCGTGGCCGTCGGTCGTCACCGGAGTCGAGCCGTGGCGTCACGGCGTCTACGACTTCCACTCGTACGACGACGGTCCCGCGCGGCTCGTCAACGCCGCCGACGTCCGCGTCCCCTTCCTCTGGGAGACGCTCTCGGCGCACGGCCACGCCTCGGTCGTCGTGAACGTCCCGGTGACCCACCCGCTCCACGCGTTCGACGGTTCGCTCGTCCCCGGCTACCTCGCGCCCGAGGGTGCCCCCGTGATGGTCGACGGCGAGGAGCGGACGCTCGCGGCGCTGGGACTCGACGACTACACCGTCTACGGACGCGACGCGAGTTCGAAAGACGACCGTCTCGCGGAGTACGAGCGCCTCGTCGACTCCAGAGTCGCCGTCGCCGAACGCCTCGCGAGCGAGCGCGACTGGTCGTTCATGATGGTGCAGTTCCAGGCGCCCGACGCCGTCTTCCACACCGACGGGACCGACCCGGAGGCGGTGGCCCGCGTCTACCGCCGGGTCGACGCGGGCGTCGAGCGCCTGTGTGCCCTCGCCGACGAGGACTGCACCGTCGTCCTGGTCTCGGACCACGGCATCCACCAGTACGACCGCGTCGTCTACCTCAACGCCTGGCTCCGCGACCGCGGCGACGTCGTCACCTCCGCCGAGGCGACGCGGCACGTCTGGAACGAGGGCGAGAAGCACGCGATGCGCGACGGGAGCGAGTCCGACGCGAGTGACCCCGGAGACGGGCGTGCGTCGTCGCGCGGGGCACGCGTCGCCGGAGGAATCCTCGGCGGTCTCGCCCGGGTCGGCCTGACGCCGACACGCGTCGAGCGCGTCCTCGCCCGGGTCGGCCTCGACGAAGCCGTCGCCCGCCTCCTCCCCGAGTCGCTCCTCCTCGAAGTCGTCGAGGCCGGCGAGTACGTCGACGTCGAGCGGTCGGCGGCGTACTGCCGCTCGCTCTCCTCGCTCGGCATCCGCTGTAACGTCGCGGGCCGCGACCCCGGTGGCGTGGTCGCACCCGAGGCGTTCGACGCCTACCGGGCCGAACTGGTCGCGGACCTGCGTGCGCTCCGCGCGCCCGACGGGTCGCGCGTGTTCGAGGCCGTCGAGGACCGCCACGCGCTCGTCGACGGCGTCGAGAACGAACGGAGCGCGCCCGACATCCTGCTCCGCCCGGCGGGGATGCGCTGGAAGGTGTCGGACGTGGTCCGGGAGCGCGTCTTCGGCGAGACGAGCGAGTTCAGCCACACCTGGACCGGCCTCGTCGTCGCCGCTGGACCGGGAATCGACCCCGACGCTGGATTCGCGGTCCCCTCGCCGTCCGTCGTCGACATCGCCCCGACGGTCCTCGCGCTGCTCGGTGTCGACCCGGCCGGACTCGACGGGCGGCCGCTGTTCGGAACCGAAGGCGAGGGAGCGGTCGAACGGGTGCGCAACGGCACGCAGGAACCGAGTCCCGTCGCCGTCGGCGAGCGACAGTTCCTCTCGGCCGACGCCGCGGACGCGGAGGGAGCGGAGGACTTCGACGTCGTCGCCGACCGCCTCAAGCAGATGGGCTACCTCGACTAAGTCGCGCCGAATCACGTCCGTCGGGGGCGCTTCCGGTCGTCTGTCCAGGTGTTGGTTAATTCGCGGCTTTGTTGGTTATGCCTATGGATGGAATCAAATTTTTCACCCCACCGTTTCCAGTATACTCGGTCAGAACATGAACCAGCAGACTGCGGAGGGCAACAGGTTACGAGGATGACGGAACACCCCCTCCCCACTATTTCCAGTAAAGCGCCACGAGAGAGAGAGCCACCCAGTGAGAAAGAACTTTGAATCGAAGAAAAGTTTATACCAATGCCGTTTGAGATAGTCCGTAGGAGAGCTAGAATGCGGTTGCTGTTGTGGTTGGTCCTAGTGAAAGAGAGCAACTCAAGAGTTCCGGAGGCCTTCGTCACTAGCTTTACTGGAAATAGTGGGGGGAGAGTGGGTGGATAGAGCCGCTAGCTCTCATCGTGTAGGTGTATTAGTGGAAACGGTGGGGTGTGGCACTCGTCAGACGTTCGCGTAGTGTCGCTCTTGTGTAGAATTGCGGAAAGTCCCGATAACGACACAACCGGTGACATCCTCCCCGTGGTAAACGACGGGGCTTCCCCCGCACGAGGAAACCCGGCCTGTTGCCGAGCAGGGTTCAGGACCGTCTCTCCCGAGGTCGATGGGGCGGGGCGGGGTTCGTCCCTCGCTCGGGAGCGTCCTGTGGCGCTGTCACGGGCGCTCCCATCCGCAAGCGAGTCATCGCCATCCGGTTTCTCAGGCTGGCTCTCTCCCAAGCGGTCATGCCTCACGGCATGGTCGGTTCGATCACACGTCCCCGACCCGTGGGCCGGGTTCCCGTGCTGGCGAACGACGCGAACCCCGCAGTCGGTTGCAGAACCGACCCGTGGGAACCGACGCCCGAGAAAACCCCGGACGCTGGTTTCAGCGCGTCTCGTACTCCCGCGCAAGTGCCGAGAGCCGACGTAACCCTTGCTATGCCCCACGTCACCGAGTGTGCTAACCGTTGGGGTTTCGGCGGGCAACCGACGGCGGTTGGTCCGTACCATGTCGGATTCACGCCCGTCCCCAGAACGCGAAGCGTTCTGGTGTGCGAACGAGACGCGAATCGTCTCGTTACCGCCGTAAACCGCGGGATTCTCTCCTTGATTCAAGATAGTTGACTCGACGGATTCACCAACCGGAGTGAGTGACCGAACGAGACCGAACGTGTGAGCGGCCTGTTCCGAGTCCTGCTTGGACGGGCCGCGGAACTTCCGGAGCCACAGTTGAACGAGTGAAAACAGACACTCAGCCTGGTTAACGTGGACGCTGTCGGGCGATACGTACGTCTCTTTGTGCACGACCGTTCGGTGGTCGAAGTCCATCTCTCGGTACGCTTGGAGGCCGTCAGTCCAGACCTCTCCCAGCGGCTGGGAGAGGGCTTCAGCCTCCTGAATCACTGGTGCAAGCTCGTCCTGGTAGTCGGTTCCGAGTTGGCCACGGATCACACGAAGCGAGTCGCGGCACGCCGTGACGAGCGTCAGTTGATCACCGTGACGCCCCCGCCAGCGTGAGCGGCCAGTCTGGGACGAGCCGCCGCGAGAACGGCTGTTCCGCGGCGGCTCGTGGCCTTTGTAGCCCGAAGAGACTGTGCCGGATTCGTCGACTTGCGTCCGTCCATCGGTGGTCTGGCCGAGGAGTTCCCAGACGACGGGGAGGCCGCGCTGAACCGCGGCTTCCACCTCCCGAATCGCCGTGTGAACGGGTTTGTAGGCTCGACCGAGCAACGGTGCGATCTGGTTGATACTGAGCAGTGTATCGGCGTAGAGCGTGAACGCGAGAAGCACCTCTCCTGCGGGGAGGTGCTTCTCGTGAAACGGCGTTCCGTAGGTGTAGGCCGGCTTGAAGTTGCAGTCACGGCCCCACACGCGGTCGAGGTGCAGCCACGTTTGAACGGCGTTGTGCCCGCACCGTGGACAGGACGTGTTCTCCCAGACTTCCTTGAGTCGCCACTCGATGCGAGCATCGAGCGGCTCCGTGTTGATCTCGACGACGCCCAGCTCGATCTGCTCTCGAAACATCGCTCCAAACGCCGGCTGGGCAGAAGACATACTCGCAGATTATGACCGGCTCAGTGTAACTACAGGGTCTTTCCGTAGCTCTACACAAGAGCGAGTCCTCGTGGAGAGACTCCGTAGACAGCCTTCGTGGACCGACCCGGTCGGAACGGACGACTACCGATGGTCCGGACGGCGCGTGTCGCGGTCGGCGACGGCCTCCAAGACCGCCGCCAGCGCCGCCGCGGCGCCACCGAGGAGGTCGGCCCCCCACTCGTCGGTGGCTCTGGTCGGGTCGCCGACGACCCCGTTCTCGGTGAACTCCGCGCTGTCGAACGCGAGATTCACGCGGTGAGTCCACTCGCCCCACCCCTCGCTCCCGCCGTCGCGTGCCTCGACGAACCGGTCCTCCCGCAGGAGGTCGGGGTGGGTCGCGAGGAGGAGCGACGTCTCCAGCGGCCCGCCGTGACCCATCTCGCTCGAGTCCGCTCCGACCGACTCGAACCACGTGAACGGGACGGCGTAGGCGTCGTCGTGACGGGTGATGGTCCCCGCGACTTCCCGGAGGGCGTCGACGTTGCCGCCGTGACCGTTCACGAGGACGACGCGGTCGAACCCGTGGTGGGCGAGGCTGGTGACGACGTCGCGGACGTAGGCGCGAAGCGTGTCGGGGGCGACCCAGAGCGTCCCGGTGAACTGCCGGTGCTCCTCGGCGACGCCGACGGGGACGGCAGGCGCGACGACGACGTCGTGCTCGCAGGCGTCGGCGCCCGCGTCGGCCACCGCACGGGCGGTGAGCGTGTCGGTTCCGAGCGGTGCGTGCGGGCCGTGCTGTTCGGTGCTGCCGACCGGTACCACGGCCAGGTCGGTGTCGAGAGCGTCGACGTCCGTCCACGAGCGCTCTGTGAGTCGCATACCGTCGTGTCGCCACGGGGAGGGTATAGATGCCACGGAGCAGAGAGCGAGAGACGGGGGCGTGGGACTCGACGGGAGTCGGGACCTGAGAGGGTCGGGGTCAAAAAGAGTCGGGGCCTGAGGGAGTGAGGACCAGCGAGAGTCGAGGTCAAAAAGGGTTAGCAGCTGAGGAAGTCGACGGGGCGGGATTGGGAGACGAAGTCGGGAGCCGAACCAGGAGACGAGAGCCGGGGAGGGCGGACGTACGGCGCGGAGCGCGGCGGTAGACGGTGGGTAACTATCGGCGTTACCGCCCTGGAGTCGTGTAATGACCGACGACTCTCTCTCGCGCTGCCGCGAATCAGGTGGAGGCCGACCGTGAGCGACACACCGCTCGTCAGCGTCGTGGTCCCGACGTACGACCGACCCGACCGCCTCCGCCGAGCGCTCGAGAGCGTCGCCGCCCAGACCTATCCGAACGTGGAACTCGTCGTCGTCGACGACTGCTCGCCGACTCCCCTCGAACCGGTCGTCGAGCGCGTCGACCTCGGGGGACTGCACGGGGTCACGTACCTCCGGAACGAGGAGAACCGGGGCGGCAGCGCGACGCGAAACCGTGGCATCCGCGCCGCGACGGGCGAGTACGTCGCCTTCCTCGACGACGACGACGAGTGGAAGCCGACGAAGCTCACCCGGCAGGTGGAGACGTTCGCGGCGAGCGACGACGACGTCGGCCTCGTCTACGTCGGCACCGAACTCCGGCGCGACGGCCACCCCGTCAACACGGTCGTTCACTCGCTCCGCGGGTGGGTGACCGAGGACCTGCTCCGCGGGGCGTCCATCTCGGAGTACTCCGGCGTGCTGGTGCGCGCCGACGTCTTCGACACCGTCGGGTTCCCCGACGAGCGGTTCCCGAGCTGGCAGGACCGCGAGTGGTTCGTCCGCCTCTCCACGAGCTACGCGTTCGAGGCCTGCGAGGAACCGCTCGTCGTGCGCCACCTCGACGGGGACGACCGGGTGACGAAGAACTACGAGACCAAGCGGGACGTCACGTACCCGCTGTTCGTGGAGACGTTCCGCCCGCTGGCCGTCGAGTACGGGGTCGAGCGGCCGTTCGAGGCCGCGATGACGGGGAAGATGGGTCGAACCGCCGTCCAGCACGGGTACTACGCCGACGCGCGACGGTTCCTCGGCCGGTCGCTCCGTCTCGACCCGACCGACCTCGAGGGGTATCTGTTCCTCGCGACGGCGCTCGGCGGCCGGTACACCTACGCACCGGCGAGGCGCGGGCGACAGTTCCTCCACCGGGTGGTGGGGCTGTGAGCGACGTCCGTCCCGGTGGGGACGACGCCGGCACGAACTGGGGGGGTGCGAGCGCTGAATACCCCAGAGGCCGGGGGCGACGGGCGGAGACGAACGGCTCGACCGGTGCGGACGCGAAGGCGTCTGCCGGCGCCGAAGGCGCCGCCGTCGGGAGCGGGGGACGAGGAGCCGAGGTCACGACAGCGACCACGGCCACGCCGACGCGTCCGACCCCGCGGGTCGCCTTCTTCATCCCGACGATGAATCTCGGCGGCGCCCAGCAGGTGACCGTCACCATCGCGAACGGCCTCGCCGCACGCGGGTACAGCGTCGACCTCGTCCTCGCTCGCGGCGTCGGACCGCTGCTCGACCGTGTCGACCACGCGGTCACCGTCGTCGACCTGGAGACTCCCGAGGTCCCGGGCGTCGGTGTGCTCGCCGCCATCCCGTCGCTCCGGTCGTACCTCCGCCGGGAGCAGCCGGACGTCCTCTTCGCCGCGATGATGAACGCGAACGTCGTCGGCGTCCTCACCGACGCCCTCGCCGGGGTCGACACGCGTCTCGTCCTCACCGAGCACAACACCTTCGGGGTGCGGCCGGGACTGCGTGACCGCGTGACCGCGACGCTCGCCTCGGCGCTCTACCCCCGCGCCGACCACGTCGTCGGCGTCTCGCGGGGCGTCGCGGACAGCGTCGTCGCCGGAACCCGGATCACGGGCGACCGGGTGTCGGTGCTGTACAACCCGATCGACGTCGACGACATCCGCGCCGCCGCACGCGAGGAACTCGACGAGGCGGCAGCCGAACTCATGGAGGGAGACGTCGTCTTCACCGTCGGCCGACTCGAGGACGCGAAGGACCTCGCGATGCTGCTTCGGGCGTTCCGGCGCGTCCACGAGGAGCGACCCTGGGTCGAACTCGTCGTCGGTGGCTCCGGGTCGAAGCGAGCGGAGTTGGAGGCGCTCACGGCGGAGTTCGGACTCGAAGACGTCGTCACGTTCGTCGGCTACGTCGACAACGCCTACGCCTACATGGCCGCCGCGTCCGTATTCGCCCTCTCCTCGAAGCACGAGGGGTTGCCGACCGTCCTCCTGGAGGCGCTCGCCTGCGAGACGCCCATCGTCTCGACCGACTGCCCGTCGGGACCACGCGAAATCCTCGCCGACGGGCGGTACGGGCGCCTCACGCCGGTCGGTGACGACGGGGCGTTCGCCGAGGCGCTGCTCGAGACGCTCGACGCGCCCGTCCCGGCCGCCGCGCTGGGAACGCGGGCGGAGGACTTCTCGCTCGACGCGGTGCTCTCGGAGTACGAGACGTTCATCGCCCGACTGAACCGAACGCAGGCGGTCGTCTGAACGCGCGGCCGACGGCCGAAGGGTTCGGCGGAACTCGACACGCCGTCGACGGGGACGGACGGAGACGGTCGACAGAGACGAACAGACGCGGCCGACGAGGCGAACGGACACCACCGTGTCCGCAGTAACGGGCACCTACCGCGGTGGCGGCCGGCGAAGCGTCGGTGTTGGTGAACGGCACCGGCCGTCGTTCGGCCCGGAACACCACCGTGTCCGCAGTAATCGCCCGCTTCGAACCGCAACAGCCCAGTCCAGGACGTCCAGCGGGTCGAAGGAACCCCACCGTGTCCGCTGTTCTCGCTCGCTCGGCTCCACCGTCCCTCTTCGCCTCCCTCCTTCCCGTTCCTCCTCAACCACGTCACGCCGCCC
>NZ_JBEPXO010000122.1:0-7787 GCF_041641895.1 Salinigranum sp.
ACCCGACGTCGACGTCGACGCCGAGGACCCACGCCGCGCCGGTCGAGAGGGCCGCGAGGGCGACCACGGCGGTGAGAATCGAGAGCGGCGTCGCGCCGTCCCACCGGTCGCGCCGGAGTCTCGGCTTTACTCTTCGAAGTTTGAAGAACAGCAGGACGAGCAGCGTGAGTCCGACGACGCGGTGGACCCAGAAGAGCGGCCACTGTGCGGCCGCGCCGGCGCCGAGCGAGACCACGCCGGTGACGGTTTCGACGAGGACGCAGGCGAGTATCGACCAGTCGACGAGGCGTGGACGGGGTTCGAGGGCGGCGAGCGACGACCCGACCATGTGGGAGCGTAGTGGCCGACGGGGATGAACGCGTCGGCCCCACGAGGATGAACGCGTCGACCCCGCGAGGATGAACGCGTCGACCCCGCGAAGGACAACGACACGGCGGGGTCGACGGCGAGGCGGACGCGCGACGGTCCGTGGCACGAACGCCCAAGTGGGACGGTCCCGTCGGGGATGACGATGCCAGCCGCACTCGTCACCGGTTCCTCCCGGGGAATCGGCCGCGCCATCGCCATCCGCTTCGCCCGCGACGGCTACGACGTCGCCGTCAACTACCACACCAGTGCCGACGCCGCGGCCGACGTGGCGGACGCCGTCCGCGACCAGGGGGCGGCGGCGACAGTCGTCGGTGCCGACGTGAGCGACCCCGACGCGGCGGCGCGACTCGTCGGGGCGGCCGAAGAGGCGTTCGGGGGTCTCGACCACGTCGTCAACAACGCCGGCATCGACCAGCACGTCTACACTGCCGACCTCTCGCCGTCGGACTTCGACCACGTGATGGACGTGAACGTCAACGGCGCGTTCAACGTGACGAAGGCGGCGCTGTCGTCGCTGCGTGCGTCGGCCGACGACCCCTCCGTCACCAACGTCTCCTCCATCCTGGCGTACACCGGCGCGCCCATCGAGTGCCACTACGCCTCGTCGAAGGCTGCGCTGGTGTCACTGACGAAGAGCCACGCCGGTGACTTCGCGCCGGACGTGCGGGTGAACGCCGTCGCGCCGGGTCACGTCGAAACGGACATGACCGCGGACCGCACCGCCGAGGAGAAGCAGGCGGAGCGGGAGGGAATCCCGCTCGACCGGTTCGGGCGTCCGGAGGAGATCGCCGACGCGGTCGCGTACCTGCGCGACGCGACGTTCGTGACGGGTGAGACGCTGCACGTCAACGGCGGCGAACTGATGCGGTGAGTCGCCGGGCGAGCCACGGGGGCCCGAGACAGTGAAGCGGCCCCGACGGACGGCGGTCGAAAGCCGAAGCGTGAGGAGTGATACCCGAGGCGTGACGAGTGGTACTCGAAGCGTGACCAGTGGTCTCTCGACGCAAGGGTAATCGTGCCGGCCGTCGAACACGGGGGGATGAACAGCCTCATCGCGGTCACCCTGTGGATCACCCTCGTGACCGTCATTCCGGGTCTCATCACCATCGCCGTCGTGTTCGGCGCGGGAGCGGTCGTCGACCCCGCGCTCGTCGCGCGTGTCGACGTCCAGGCGAGCGACTGGGTCTGGCTCTCGGTGGCGGCCGCGGTCATGGTTCTCACGCAGGCGGTCGGCATCATCCTCGAGGGCGTACTGGTCGGCAGACGGTGGCTCGGGCGGAAGCCGATCCGACACGACGAACACCTCCTCGGGACGGACTCGTTCCCCACCGGGTCGATCGACCCGTACGAGGAGTACGACCGGCTCTACTACCTGCTCGTCAGGCTGGAGAAAGACGACGACGCCTACGGCCACCTCGAACGGGCAGTCGCGCAGTTCTTCCTGACCAACAACACGCTCGTCTCGTTCGGCGTCGGTATCGCCGTGACGGTCGTCATCGTGGCGGTTTCGGTGTCCGTGCGCGGGCCGACGGCAGCCGTGTTGCTCAGCGGTGGACTCTACGCCGGTGGACTGGTGCTCGCGCTCGCAGTCAGTTACGTGGTCGCTGTCGCCCGGTTCAGAGTACTGGCGAAGTCGGCCTGGTCGCTCCGAACGTGGAAGACCGAACCGGGGACCGACGAGTCGACGGAGTCGGCCGCACCGCCGTCGTACGTGACCGAGTCGAGTACGCGGTGAGCGTGCCGACTACCCCCCTCGGGCGTCGGCGAGCGCCCGTTCGATGCGGTCGAACCCCTCGTGGAGTCGGTCGAGGCTGTTGGCGAAGCTGAGTCGAAGCCGACCCTCGCCCGCGTCGCCGAACCCACCGCCGGGTGCGAGGACGACGCCGTACTCGGTCAGCAGGTGCTTCGCGACGTCCAGACTCGTCCCGGGGAGGTCGACGTCGAGGAAGGCGTAGAACGCCCCCTCGGGGCGGGGGCAGTCGAGGCCGTCGATGTCCTCGACCCGGTCGACGACGGCGTCACGACGCTCCTCGAAGGCGGCGTACATCTCGCGGAACGGCTCCTGTGGCCCGGTCAGGGCCGCGAGCGCGGCGTGCTGGGCGACGCTCGACGTGCAGGCCGTCGTCGACTCCCGCACCTTGGTCGCCTCGTCGACGACTGCCGGGTTCCCCGTCAGCCAGCCGACCCGCCACCCGGTCATCGCGTGGCTCTTCGAGCAAGAGCCGACCGTGAGGACGTGGTCCGCGTCGTCGACCAGCGCGGCGACCCCCCGCGAGTCGCCGTCGTAGGTGAGCGCGAGGTACACCTCGTCGGCGACGACGTACGCGTCGTGGTCGGCGGCAGCCTCGACGACAGCCCGGACGGCGTCAGCGTCCGCGACGCGACCGGTCGGGTTCGAGGGGCGGCAGAGCATCACCGCGGCGGTCTCGGGGCCCATCGCCTCGACGAGTCGGGTAGGGTCGAGGGCGAACCCCGTCTCGGCCGGCATCGGCACCTCTCTCGGAGCCCCGTCGGCGAGGCGGGCCTGCGTCCAGTAGTTCGGCCACCCCGGCGAGGGGACGAGGAGCTCCTCGCCCGGCCCGACGGTCGAGAGGGCGGCGAGGTGGAGCGCCTCCATCCCGCCGGTGGTGACCAGGACGTCCTCGGGGGCGGCTGGGACGGAGAAGTCGCGGTCCAGCGTGGACGCGATGGCCCGCCGGAGCGCGGGTATCCCGGCGTTGGAGGTGTAGTGGGTCTGTCCCTCGCGGGCGGCCGACGCTGCGGCGTCGACGACGTGGGCGGGCGTGTCGAAGTCCGGCTCCCCGACTTCGAGGCGGACGAGGTCTTTCGAGGAGGCCTGTGCGAGGTCGAACATCACCCGGATGGAGGAGCGAGAACAGCCGCGGACGCGGGCGGTCGGTGTGGGCATACCGGAGGGAGGGAGATGGGGGAGTTAAGCGTCGGGGTGCGTCGCCGGACCGTGGGACGACGCCACACACTTCTGCCGCTCCGCGGTCGGGAGTTTCGACGTGGTCCTGACGAGAGCGTACCGGGCGGGAGTCGCCGTCAGCCGGGACGCCGTGGTCTATCCAGGGGTCGCGACCGGGGCCACGTACCTCCTCGCGGGCGTCCTGCCGGTCACCTTCGGGACGCTCCTATTCGCCGTGTTCGCCGTCGCCGCGGTGGCGACCGGGTTCGGGGCGATAGCGGGGAGCACGTCGAACGACGGGCTGCAGGCGGGTGCTGGACTGACCGCCACGTCGCAGCCCGGTGAACGCTGGGGGGACGCGGTCCTCGTCAGACTCGGCCTGTTCGACCTCGGACTGGCCGTGGTGCTCACGGTCCACGCACTCTGGTTGGCTTGAAGCCGCAGAACGGTGCGCTTGCGCGCCGAGGGACAGGGGTTACCGCCGGCGCTCAGTCGTCCGCCGTCGCCGCGGTGTCGAGCAGGTCCTCGGGGGGGCCGCCCGCCAGTCGGTCGCGATTGTGCGGCTCGTCGAAGTCGATGTCGGGGCCCGTCGGGACCAGCCGTGCCGGATTGATGTCGCCGTGGCTCCGGTAGTAGTGGTCGACGATGTGCTGGACGTTCACCGTCTGTGCGACGCCAGGAAGCTGGTACAGCTCCTTCGTGTAGTTCCAGAGGTTCGGGTACTCGTGGATGGCCCGTCGGTTACATTTGAAGTGGGTGTGGTAGACGTGGTCGAAGCGGACGAGGGTGACGAACATGGCGATGTCCGCCTCCGTGAGGACGTCACCAGCGAGATAGCGCCGCTCCTCGAGGAGTTCCTCGTAGTGGTCCAGCGCGTCGAACAGTTCGCTCACGGCCTCGTCGTACGCCTCCTGGCTTCCCGCGAAGCCCGCACGGTAGACGCCGTTGTTGATGGGGTCGTAGACGTCGTCGACGAGCCGTTCGACCTCCTCGCGGTGTCCCTCGGGCCAGAGGTCGACGTCGCGTTCCGCCAGCGAGTCGAACGCGACGTCCAGCATCCGCATGATTTCGCGGGACTCGTTGTTCACGATGGTCTCCTCCTCGCGGTCCCACAGCACCGGCACCGTCACCCGGCCCGTGAAGTCGGGGTCGGCCCGGGTGTAGACGTCTCTCAGATACGGTTCGTCGTAGAGGGGGTCGGGGTACTCCGCGGAGAACTCCCAGCCGTCGTCGATTCTCACGGGGTCGACGAGGGAGAGCGACACGACGTCCTCCAGCCCTTTCAGGGCGCGCGTCATCGCCGCCCGGTGTGCCCACGGGCACGCGCGGCAGATGTACAGGTGGTAGCGGCCGGCTTCGACGGGGAACTCGGCGTCGGGGTCGGGGGCCGCCCCCTCTCGGACCGCCTCGCCGCCGACCCACCTGCGGAAGGAAGTCTCCTGCCGGTCGAACTCGCCGTCCTCGTTCGTCGACTCGTAGGCGTCGACCCGCCACTCGCCGCCGACGAGCATGTTCATCGAATCACCGCAGGACGTGCCTGCATGGGTGGACGGAGGGACTCGCGGCCGAAAAACGTTGCTCGGTTCGGCGGTGGACGGGGGAGCCGCTCCGCCCGGGCCACGACCGGCACGCACCACCGGTTAGTATCACGCCGCACGTCGGTTAATATTCGTTCGTACAGGTCAGGTAGATGTTACGTGTACGAACAATTATGAGGTTACCAGCAGTGTATTCTGGTGCATGGTATCAATAGACATCGAGACGGAGGAGGGACAGCGTGAGATCCTCCGTCGAATGTTGACCATCAGGGCATTCGACACGAAAGCAGGTGAGCTCTTCGCCGACGGTGAACTACCGGGGTTCGTCCACCTCTACATCGGTGAAGAGGCCGTCGGGGTGGGAGCGATTTCCGCGCTGGAGGAACAGGACTACATCACGAGCACACACCGCGGGCACGGCCACTGTATCGCGAAAGGGCTCGACACGTACAAGATGATGGCCGAGCTCTACGGCAAGCGAGACGGCTACTGCAACGGCAAGGGTGGGTCGATGCACATCGCCGACGTCGACGCCGGGATGCTCGGGGCGAACGGCATCGTCGGTGCGGGCCCGCCGCTGGCGACGGGTGCGGCACTCACAGCCGACTACAAAGGTGAAGACAAGGTCGCACTGGCGTTCTTTGGCGACGGTGCCGTCGCGCAGGGGCAGGTCCACGAGGGCATCAACCTCGCGGCGACGTGGGACCTCCCGGCCATCTTCGTCGTCGAGAACAACCACTTCGGCGAGGCGACGCCGATGGAGAAACAGCACAACGTCGAGCACCTCTCCGCGACGGCCGAGGCGTACGACATCCCCGGGTTCACCGTCGACGGGATGGACGTCACGGCGGTGTACGAGGCGGTGAAGGAAGCGCGCGAGCGCGCAGCGAACGGCGAGGGGCCGACGTTCATCGAGGCCGACACCTATCGGTACGAGGGTCACTTCGAGGGCGACCACCAGCCGTACCGCACCGAGGAGGACATCGAACTCTGGAAGGACCGTGACGCCATCGAGACGTTCAAAGACCGTCTCGTCGAGGCCGGAGCCGTCACACAGGAGGAGTTCGAGGAGATGCGTGACGAGATAGAAGCCGAAATCGAAGAGCACGCCGAGCGTGCGAAGGAGGCGGACTACCCCGACCCGAGCGAAGCGTACGAGGACATGTTCAACGCGACCGTCCCGGAGATCAACGACTTCGCGGCGCGGATGCGCGCCGACGGAGGTGAGCGATAATGAGCACAGACACCGCAAGCGGCGAGGGGTTCTCCGACACCGAGACGATGACCGTCCGCGAAGCCATCCGGCAGGCGCTTCGCGAGGAGATGGAACGCGACGAGGACGTCTACGTCATGGGCGAAGACGTCGGCACGTTCGGCGGCGTCCTCGGCGTGACGGGCGACCTCGTCGAGCAGTTCGGCGAGAAACGGGTACGAGACACACCCATCAGCGAGGCCGGGTTCACCGGCGCGGCCGTCGGTGCGGCCGCGACCGGCACCCGCCCCGTCGTCGAGATCATGTTCTCGGACTTCATGGGAGTCTGCTCCGAGCAGATTCTCAACCAGATGGCGAAGAACCGCTACATGTTCGGCGGCAAGACCGAGATGCCGGTCACCATCCGAACGACGGAGGGTGGCGGCATGGGCGCGGCCAGCCAGCACTCGGGAACCATCCACACGTGGTTCGCACACCTCCCGGGCATCATGGCCGTCGCGCCCGGTACGGCGCACGCGGCGAAGGGCTTGACCAAGTCGGCCATCCGCTCGAACGACCCGGTCGTCGTCTTCGAGAACAAGCAGATATACGAGCAGGAAGGGGAGGTCCCGGTCAGCGAGGACTACACCAGCCCGCTCGGCACGGCGAGCGTCGAACGCGAAGGCGACGACGTCACCGTCGTCGCGACCCAGCGGATGGTCGGTGAGTCGCTCGAACTCGCCGACGAACTGGACGGGGAGACGAGCGTCGAGGTCATCGACCTCCAGTCGCTCTACCCGATGGACACCGACACCCTGCTGAAGAGCGTCGAGAAGACGGGCCGCCTCGTCGTCGCCGACGAGAGTCCACTCTCGTACGGCACGCACGCCGAGGTGGTCGCGCGCGTCCAGGAGGAGGGCTTCTTCAGCCTCGACGCCCCCATCCAGCGCGTCGGCGTCGCCGACACCCACATCCCGTTCAGTCCGGTGCTCGAAGAGGAAATCCTCCCACACGGGGACGACGTCCGCGCGGCCATCGACCGCGTGGTCTGAGTGGGCGCGACCGTCGGTCTGGTCGTCAACCCCGCCGCGGGACGAGACATCCGCCGCCTGACCGGCGGCGCGAGCGTCAGTGACGACTACGAGAAACGCCGGACAGCGGAGTGCGTCCTCGCGGGACTGACGCTGGCGGACGACGTCGAGGTGCTGGTCATGCCCGACCGGGGGAGCCTCGGCCAGAAACTCGTCAGCCGCGGTCCCGACGAACTCGCCATCAGCCTGCTCGACATGACCGTCGGCGGCGACGGCCAGGACACCAGACGAGCGGCGAAGGTCTTCGCAGCGGAGGCAGACGCCATCGTCGTCCTCGGGGGTGACGGCACCAACAGGGACGTCGCCCACACCTCGGGCGACGTGCCGCTGGTGAGCGTCTCGACCGGAACGAACAACGTCTTCCCGAACGCCATCGACGGCACCGTCGCCGGCGGCGCCGCCGGTCTGGTGGCGACGGGGGCAGTCCCGGAGTCGGCAGCCACCTACCAGCACGGCATGGTCGAGGCCGTCGCCGACACGGCGAACGGGGAACGAACCATCAGAGGACTGGCGACGCTCGGTATCCTCGACCACAAGTTCATCGGCACCCGCGCCATCCTCGACGCCGAGAAGATCATCGGCGGCGTGGTCTCGCGGGCGTTCCCGACGGAAATCGGCCTCTCGGGCATCGCCGGGGGACTCGCCGTCCACCCGCCCGACCGGCCCGGTGGGGTCGGCTACCGACTCGG
>NZ_JBEPXO010000123.1:0-7769 GCF_041641895.1 Salinigranum sp.
CTCAACTTCGTCCCCTCCATCACCATCGCGCTCATCGGTGCGGGCTACTACGCGACCGAGGTGACGCTCGGGCGGCGGCTCGAAGTCGCCATCGGCGCCGTCGGGCTGCTCGCGATCGTCGTCCCCTCGCTCGTCTACGTGGGGTGGACCCGCCGGTACTCGCTGGAACACCGGGTCGTCGAGGCGCTCGTCCCGTTCATCCAGGCGATCGCCCGCGTCGTGCCGCGGATCACGGTCCCGACGGCCGAGGGTCTCGAACGGCGCATCACCGGCTTCTTCCGCGCCATCGAGCGAGTCGCCGCCAGCCCTCGGAAACTGGCGGTCGCGCTCGCACTCTCCTCGCTCGGCTGGGGGCTCCAGATGGTCGCACTCTGGCTCGCCTTCGTCGCCATCGGGGAGCCTATCGCTCTCTCCATCGCGCTGTTCGTCGTCCCCATCGGGGCCATCGCGGGCGTCACACCCCTGCCCGGCGGGGCCGGCGGCATCGAGTGGACGCTCGCCGTCCTCATCGCGGCGGCCTCGCCCGCGGTCGGGTTCAAGATCGCGACGGCGGGCGTCATCCTCTTCCGGGGGTTCGTCTACTGGACGCCGGTGCTCCTCGGCGGAACCGTCCTCGGGACGACCGGTGTCGGGAGCCGGTTCTAGCGGCGGAGACGTGTGAGACCCCGGCACGCGGCCGGTGTGATACGATGGGTTTAAACGCCGTCCTCGGGAATTACCGCGCATGGTAACCCTCTACGACGTCCCGGCGGACGACCTCATCGAGGCGGTCGCCGAAGAGCTCGAAGAGCGAATCGAGCAACCGGCCTGGGCAGAGTTCACGAAGACCGGGTCCGGCCGTGAACTGCCACCCCAGCAGGACGACTTCTGGTACGTCCGTGCCGCCTCGCTCCTGCGCAAACTGGCCATGGACGGCCCGAAGGGCATCGACCGGCTCTCGACGGAGTACGGCGGCAAGAAGCGCGGATCCACCCGCTACCGGGTCGCGAAGGCCGCCAAGTCGAGCGGCTCGAAGAAGATCATCCGCACCATCCTCCAGCAGCTCGAAGAGGAGGGGATGGTGACGACCGTCAAGGGCGAGGGGCGACGCATCACCCCCGAGGGACAGAGCTTCCTCGACTCCGTCGCCGGGGAGGTCCTCGAATCGCTGGACCGACCGGAACTCGAGCGCTACGCCTGAGCAGGGCGCTCGTGAACGCCACGTCCGCCGGTCCCGCCGACGCGCCGGCGCACCGGTTGATCCTCGTCTGAGGGTCCGTAACCGTTTTTTGTCGTAACCGCGAAGACGCGTGTATGAGTGGCACACCAGACGACGACAGGCTCGAAGAGCTCCGTGAGAAGAAGATGCAAGAACTCCGGGAGCAACAGCAGGGCGGCGGCGGCGCGAGTGCCGCCGACGAGGAGGCCCAGCAGGCCGCCCAGGAGCAGGCGGAGGCCCAGAAACAGGCGCTCCTCAAACAGCATCTCACCGACGGCGCGCGCCAGCGGCTCAACGCGGTGCAGATGTCCAAGCCCGACTTCGCCGACCAGGTCGAACGACAGCTGGTGGCGCTCGCCCAGAGCGGCCGACTCCAGAGCCGCATCGACGAGGAACAGATGAAGAGCCTCCTGAAGGAGATGCAGCCCGACTCCAAGAGCTTCGACATCCGTCGCCGGTGATGGAGCTGGCGCTGTTGTACAGCGGCGGCAAGGACTCGACGCTGGCGGCGTTGCTCCTCGACTCGTTCTACGACGTGACGCTCGTCACCGGTTGGTTCGGCGTGACCGACGACTGGCGGCACGCTCGCGAGGCCGCGGAGGCGCTCGGCTACGGCTTCGAGCGCGTCGAACTCGACCGGGGTGTCGCCCGGAAGGCGGTCGATCGGATGCACGCCGACGGCTACCCCCGACACGGCATTCAGCAGGTCCACGCCCACGCGCTCGAACGGGTCGCAGAACTCGACGTGACCGCCGTCGCCGACGGAACCCGCCGCGACGACCGGGTACCGACGGTCTCTCGGGCACAGGCGCAGTCGCTCGAGGACCGCCACGGCGTCGACTACCTCTCGCCGCTGTCGGGGTTCGGTCGACGAGCCATCGACCGCCTCGTCGAGCGCTGCCTCGAGGTCGAATCCGGCCCGAGCGGCGAGATAAAGAAGGCCGACTACGAGTCGGAGCTCCGTACCCTCCTCGCCGAACATCACGGCCCCGAGGCGGTCGAGACGGTGTTCCCCGACCACACCCAGACGCGCGTGCGCGGGCTGAAAGAGTGACGTGAACGGAGGGGCAGTGGGGAGGCCAGCCCGGGCAAGCGGCGGAGCGTGACGGCGCCGGTCGGACGGCCGCTCGTCGGCCTCGGGTTGCACGTGCGCCGTGAACGCTCTTGCCCGCGGTGGGAGTAACTCCGTCGGTGCAGCGTCTCTCCGACTCGGTCGACATCGGCAAGCAGGTGACCGAAGAGTTCACTGAGAAGAACGTCTCGTTCATGGCGGCGGGCATCGCGTACAACGCGTTCGTCTCGCTGGCGCCGCTTCTGGTCCTCCTCCTGCTCGTGGCTTCGATAGTCGGAGGCGGGCTCCAGAGCCGGCTGGTCACCGTCGCCGAAGCGTCGCTCCCGCGCCCAATCGCGGACGCCGTCGGTCAGATATTCGCCGCGGACACGGCGACCGGGGTGTCGGTGGTCGGCCTCGTCGTCCTCCTCTGGGGGACGCTCAAGATCTTTCGTGGACTCGACACCGCGTTCTCGGAGATCTACGAGACGGACGAGGGAGACTCGTTCGTCGACCAGCTCGTCGACGGGAGTGTCGTCCTCGTCTCGCTCGTCGTCTCCGTCGTCGCTACGGTCGCGGTCACGACGCTGTTCTCGGCCGTCGAGAGTCGGATACCGCTCCTCGGTACTCTGACACCGGTCGTGCTCGCCGTGGGTCTCGTCGTCGCCTTCACGCCGATGTACTACCGGTTTCCGGACGCCGAACTTGGCTGGCGGGACGTCCTCCCCGGGACGGTGGTCGCCGCACTCGGGTGGACGGCGTTGCAGGGTCTCTTCCAGGTGTACCTCCTCTTCAAGAGCGGCGGGTCGGGGGGCTTCTTCGGCGGCGTCATCCTCGTGGTCACCTGGCTCTACTTCTCCGGACTAGTACTGCTCGTCGGCGCCGTTCTGAACGCCGTCGTCAGCGGCCACGCGTCCGGCGCAGCCGGCGGAGTCGGACGCGGTGCCGCGGACGGGGACACCGTCGAGACCCGGTCCGAGCGGTCGCTCGGACGGGTGGAACTGGCCGCGTACCTCGGGTCGCTCCGCGAACAGCTCACCGGGTGCGACACCGCGACGGGGCCCACGGGGACAAGTGGCCCGGACGGTCGCGGCGGGAACGATCCGACACCCCCGACGCATCGGGAGAACGCATCACCCGAAGAGGTCGAAGTCGTGGAGGCGACCCGGACCGAGGCCGACGGGGGCGGGCGCGAGCGGACGGTCACGCTCCGCTGGTGGACCGACGGCCCCGCGGACGACTGAGGCTCCCGGGTCGTGAGCGCGGGCACGAGCGGACGGCCGCCGGCACGAACCCGAACGGCTTTTCTCCTCCGCGGAGACCACCCGGATAGATGGTCCTCGGCTCTCTCGCACTCTCCCCCGGCATCGGTTACGCCGTCGCCGCCGCGTTCGTCTGGGGGACGTACATCTTCGCGCTGAAGCGCTACTTCGCCGGCTACCCGGGGACGGTCCTGACCGTCGTCGTCAACGCCGTCGCCGTCGCGTGGTACCTCCCGCTCGCGGTGCCGCGCGTCCGGGGGTCGACACTGCCCACGGCAGCCTCGCTCGGGGCGTGGGAGGTCGGCGTCGTCGTCGGTACCGTCCTGGCGACGGCGGCCGCCTTCCTCGTGTTCCTCCGTGCGCTGGACGCGGGCGAGGTGTCGTACGTCACGCCCATCAACAAGATCGTCCCCGTCTTCGTCCTCCCCATCGAGGTGCTCCTCCTGCACCAGCGGCTGACCCCGCTGCAGGTCGTCGGCGTCGTCGTCGCCACGCTCGCGGTGTACGTGGCGAACTACCGGCGAGGGAGCCTACTGGACCCACTCCGGAAAGCGGCGACGGCACGGCCGGCACAGCTCGCGCTGGTGAGCGCCGTGTGCTACGCCGTCAGCGACGTGGGGAAACGGCTCGCACTCCAGGAACTGGGCATCCCACCCGAACTCTGGGTGCCGACGCTCCTCCTCGGCGTCCTCGTCGTCGTCCTGCCGCTGGCGCTCCGCGAGTGGGTGTCGGTTCGGAGCGACCTGCCGAAGTTCGCCGTCGCGGGGGCAGGGGTCGCCGTCGGCGAACACGTCACATCGCTGGCCTTCCAGCAGGTGCCCGCGAGCATCGCCTCGCCCATCATCAACACGCAGGCCATCGTCGCCGTGCTGCTGGGCGGTATCCTCCTCCGCGAACGGGCGTTCGCCACGCGCCTCGTCGCGGCCGCCCTCGCGGTCTGTGGCGTCGGCCTCATCGCGCTGTGAGTGGTGAGTGAGCACAAGGCTGATGCCGCTCCTGTGGCGGATTCGAGACGATGCCCGAGTGGTCACGCAGAGCCCTCCTCCGGACCGGCACCCTCGCCGGCCTCCTCGGTGTCGGCTGGTACGTCGCGGAGCGCCCGCACTGCCGGCCCGCGCTCGATCCGTACTGGACCTTCCGCGGGAGACACTACGCGCCCGTGGTCCCGGCCGACGACGGCGTCCTCGTCGCTGAAGGCCACCGGGTCACCGGGGGGTCGCGGTTCCGACTCGCCCTGCTGACGCCCGGCGGCGGCCAAGCGCGGTGGGCGACGGTGGTCGAGGGCGGCGGGTTCGGCGCTCCCACCATCGACGGGGAGTCGGTCTACGTCGGGACGGGCCGCGACACGGTGCTGTCGCTCGACGTCCGGACCGGACGCGTCGAGTGGACCTACGAAACCGGCGGCGTCGAGGAGTACGGCGGCGGCGCGTGGGGGCGGCCACTGGTCGCCGACGGACGCGTGTACGTGGGTGTCTCGTACTCGGACGACCCGAACGCGGACCCCGGTGACGCCGGGGAGTACACCCACCGGGTCGTCGCGCTGGACGCGCGCGACGGGACGGAGCGGTGGGGGACGACGGTGACGACCCCCGTGCTCGCGGGACCGGTCCGGGTCGCAGACACCGTCGTCGCCGGGTCCGAAGACGGCATCCTCCGCGGGTTCGACCCGGATACGGGCGACGTCCGGTGGGAACTGACGCTGCCCGACAGACTCAGCCACCGGCCGGTGGTCGTCGGCAGGGACGGTCTGACGCTCGTCGCCGACGACGGCACCGCGGCGTACGTGGACGTGCCGGGCGGGGCGATGCGGCGGACGGAGAAGGTCGTCTGGGGAGCGACGGCTGTCGCTCACGACGGCGGGACGCTCTACGTCGGGGGCGAGTCGGGACGGGTCGTTGCACTCCCCGCGACACCGTCGACGGACCTCCGCAGGTGGCCCGAGCGGTGGGAGTACGACGCCGGCGTCCGCGTCGGTGGCGTGACGGCCGGCGAGTCGGGCGCGCTCGTCGTCGACCAGTCCGGCCACCTGCACCGACTGACCGGCGACGGCCGGCGGGAGACGCGCGTCAGGGTCGTCGAGAGGACGGACGACCGCTGTGGCTGGATTCCCGACCACCACCTCGTCACCGGCGCCGTCCGCTGGCGGGGGACGCTGTTCGTCTCCAGCGAGTGGTGGGTCCGAGCGGTCGACGCCGACCGGGCGTGACGGCTGGAGCGGGCCGGCAGAGGGTCCGGGTTCAACAGGTTCAAGCGCGCGAACGGAGAACCGACGCGCATGTACGACCGACTGAAGGGGTTCCGTGACTTCTACCCCGAGGAGATGACCGCCCGGCGGGAGGTGCTCGACACCGTCGAGGACACCGCCACCCGGTACGGCTTCCGCGAGGTCGGGACGCCGGCCCTGGAGCGGACCCAGATGTACGTCGACAAGAGCGGTGAGGAGATCGTCGAGGAACTGTACACCTTCGAGGACAAGGGAGGGCGGAACGTGGCGCTGACGCCCGAACTCACGCCGACGGTCGCGCGGATGGTCGTCGCGAGGGGGCAGGAGCTGTCGAAGCCCATCAAGTGGGTCTCGACGCGACCGTTCTGGCGCTACGAGCAGGTCCAGCAGGGGCGGTTCAGGGAGTTCTACCAGACGAACGTCGACGTGTTCGGCTCGTCCGAACCGGACGCCGACGCCGAGATACTCGCGTTCGCCGCCGACGCCCTGACGAACCTCGGCCTCTCGGGCGAGGAGTTCGAGTTCCGCGTCTCCCACCGCGACATCCTCGGCGGCCTCCTCGCGTCGATGACCGGCGACGGGGGGAGCGAGATAGACGTCCGCGAGGCCATCCGGGCGGTCGACAAGTCCGCGAAGGTCGAACGGAACGAGTACTACGACCTGCTGCACGACGCCGGCCTCTCGTACGACCAGGCCCGCGAGTTCGACGACCTCCTCTCGAGCCAGGACCTCGACGCCCTCGTCGACTTCGCCGGCACCGACCGCGTCGAGTCGGCCGTGCAGAACCTCCGGCGGGTGCTCGACGCGGCCGCGGACTTCGGCGTCCGCGACCACTGCACTCTCTCGCTGGAGACGGCTCGCGGCCTCGACTACTACACCGGCGTCGTCTTCGAGTGCTTCGACACCACCGGCGAGGTCTCTCGGGCCGTCTTCGGCGGCGGCCGCTACGACGACCTCATCGAGTCGTTCGGCGGTCAGCCGACGCCCGCGGTGGGCGTGGCGCTCGGCGACGCCACCCTCCAGTTGCTCTGTGAGCGGGCGGGCGTCTGGCCGGAGGAGGAACTCGCGACCGACTACTACGTCCTCACCGTCGGCGACACGCGCGACGTCGCCGCCCGCATCGCGCGTGACCTCCGGGCGCGCGGTCACGTCGTCGAGACCGACCTCTCCGACCGGGGGTTCGGCTCGCAGCTGTCGTACGCCGACGGCATCAACGCCGAGACGGTGGTCGTCGTCGGCGAGCAGGACCTCGCGAACGGCGAGGTGACGGTGAAGGAGATGGCGTCGGGCGAGCAGACGACCGCGCCCGTCGACGGATTCCCCGGCGAGCACGACGCACCCCGGTACGACGACTTCGCTTGACCGCACCCGGGCGGTCGGACGGTGAGAACCGGCGGGGCGTTTAACACCTCCGGCGGCGTCTGCGGTCACATGTACGACACGATACTCCTCCCGACGGACGGGAGCGGTCCGAGCGAGGCCGCACGCGACCACGCGCTCGGCCTCGCGGCGGCGTACGGCGCGACGCTCCACGTCATCTACGTCGTCGACGACGACGCGCTCCGCGCCGCCCGAATCGACTCCGACGTGGTCGTCGAAGGGTTCGAAGCGGAGGGCGAGTCCCTCGTCGGCCAGGTGGCGGCTGCGGCAGCGGAGGACAGCGTCGACTGTGAGACGGCGGTGCTGCACGGCCACCCACACGACGTAATCGTCGAGTACGCGACCGACCACGGCGTCGACCTCGTCGTGATGGGGACCCACGGCCGCCACGGCGTCTCGCGGTTCCTGCTCGGGAGCGTCACGGAACGGGTCGTCCGGACCAGCGACATCCCCGTGCTCACCGTCCGGAGCGAGGACGAGGACATCGAGAGCGAAGACGGGGGCGACCAGGCTAGCGAGGCCGTCGAAGACGGTACCTGACGCGGAGACGCTTGGGTCGCGCGGTTCAGAAGTCGTCGAGTCGCATCTGGTCCGGCGAGAGCCCCCCGGGTTCCTCGGCGCCGAGGAGGCGCGGGAGCGCCGTGTTCGCGAACG